>NC_019748.1:2255000-2557500 GCF_000317575.1 Stanieria cyanosphaera PCC 7437
TTTTATCTTGATGACTACAGCAGTAAAATCACAATTTATGGAAATATTGTTGTGGGAACAGTATTAGGCGCGATTTGTCTTAACGGTGGCAAAAATAATTATGTCGAAAATAATATCTTTATCGATGGCTTAAGAATGCAAATTCGATTGCGGACACGGGATGAGTTTATGACAGATAATATTTTTTTGCGTAACATCATCGTGTACAAAGAGTCAGATGCAAAGCTCTGGGCAAGTGCTGGAACATGGCGACGCGATATCATATCAGAATGTGATTTTAATCTTTACTGGCAACAAGAAGATTTAGACATAGCCAAGATTAAAGAATCTATCACCCCTGAAGGAAACTTAAATCAATGGCAAGCAGCAGGATTTGATCTCAATTCCTTAATTGCAGAGCCGTTATTTGTTGCTCCTGAAAAGGATGACTTTAGGCTTCAGTCTAATTCCCCTGCTTTTAAATTGGGTTTTCAAAAGATTCCCGTCGAACAGATTGGGTTAAAGGGTTTTAATTCCAATCAAGGCAAAGCTTAAAAAGCATTTATAAAGATAAAAAAGAGAAGAGAAAACAAATAAATTACTACCCGTCAACAAGACTGTAAATCTAGCTGATATCATGACTGCTATCAATACCAAGGAAAAAGGGACTAAAACCTACAAGGGTATCGTTTCAGCCATGAAAGCGTTAGTTAGATTAAATAAGCGTAGAGACATTCTAGAAGAACTTGATGTACTTACCGTTAAGGTTACCCAAAGAAGAAAACGATAAAAAACAACAATAGATGAGTTTTTAGGATGGAGAGATAAAGTATTAGGAATTAATACATTCACTTTTTGAAAAGCTAATTTGTCAAACTTATCGAAAATTTTGGGTTTAAAACCCCGTGCTTCTAGCAGGGCTTTTCTTGCTTTTGAATGTATTTCTTTAAGACTTCAAGAGGTGCGCCGCCTACGGTTGAAGTGAAGTAGCTTGGACTCCACAGAGCGTCCTTTCCGTAAGGCTTTTTAAACCCTGCTTGACCATAGCGACGACTAGAGACTCCTTTTAAAGCATTAACCATCTGCGATACAGACAACTTTGGAGGAAACTCAATGAGCGCATGGATATGGTCAGATTCTCCATTAAATTCCAGAATTTTGAAATTCATCTTTCGCGCAACTTCCGCAAAAGATTTCTCAATTACGCTCAGGCTTTCAGCCGTTAGAATCGACCTACGGTATTTAATTACACAGACCAAGTGAATCTTAAGGTCAGATACGCTGTGTCTTTCCTGGCGAAGTTGAGTTGTCATTTTTAACAGACCAATGTATAATCGAATCACAGACCAATCTTATTATAAGCGATGAAAGCTCGATATCAATACAGATTTTACCCAACCATCCAACAACAGGTGAGTTTAGCTCAACTGTTTGGCTGTGTTCGAGTTGTCTGGAATGATGCCTTAGCTTTCTGCAAGGAGTCGGAAAAGCTGCCAGGGTATAACAAGCTTGCTGCCAGGTTGACTCAAACCAAAAGACTCGAAACAAGAGAATGGTTAAGGGAGGTTTCTTCTGTCCCATTGCAGCAATCCTTAAGACAATTAGACACTGCCTACAAGAACTTTTTCGAGTCCAGAAATGGAAAGAGAAAAGGCAGCAAAGTAGGCTCACCTAAATTTAAGAAGAAAGTGAGTCGCCAGTCAGCAACCTTTGCCAATACGGCTTTTAAGGTTTCTGATGGTGAAGTCTATTTAGCTAAGATTGGTAATTTAAAGCCAGTTTGGTCTAGAGAACTTCCCTCACATCCAAGTTCTGTAACTGTGATTAAAGATTGTGCTGGACGCTATTTTCTAAGCTTTGTAGTTGAGGTTGTACCTAATCAAGTTGAGGCTAAAAATCAAAGTATTGGAATTGATTTGGGTATCAAAACGTTTGCTGTGATGAGCAATGGCTTTAAGGCAACAAGCCCCGACTACTCGAAACAGAATCGTAAAGTTCGCAAACTACAGAAGAAGTTAGCACGCCAACAAAAGGACTCTAAACGGAGAAATAAGACTCGTCTTCAAATTGCCAAACTGCATAATCGGATTGCCGAGACTCGGAAAGATTTTCTACATAAACTATCGACTAAAACAGTTAACGACAACCAAGTGATTGTTTTGGAAGATTTAAATGTGTCAGGAATGGTTAAGAATCGTCGATTAGCCAGAGCGATTAGTTTGCAAGGCTGGCGAGAGTTTAGAAATTTGTGTGAAGCTAAGTCGGAAAAGTCTGGTCGGACATTTCAAACGATTGATAGATGGCAACCGACTAGCCAAGTTTGCTGTGACTGTGGTTTCAGGTGGGGGAAGATCGATCTTTCAGTACGTTTTGTAGTCTGTTTGAGTTGCGGTATAGAGCAAGACAGAGACGAAAATGCAGCAAAAAATATAGAAATGGTCGGGATAGGGCATTGCCACGACCTTAAACGGACGCAGAGAGACTGTAGGACCAGTTCGCTGGCAGGACTCGATGAAGTGTCAAGAATCACTGCGGCTTCAGCCCAGTGAGTATGTCAATCATCCAAAGTAATTATCAAATCCGTTAACCCGTTGTGATTACTGTTTACTTCTGTTTTCTGCCTCCTGTCTTCTTATCCGCTCAACTAAAAAGTGATTTGGGCAATCAATCATCATTAAAGCTTTAAAACTATACTTAAAATCAAAAAAAAATATATATTTATCTAGATAGAACAAAAGTATTATATATTTAAGACAGCCAACTATATTCAAAAAGGGATGTATCTAGCAATAAAAATATCTTCAACTTCATTTAAAACCGCCTCATTACCTTTTGTGTTAGAATTTTTGGGTATTTTGTCATAAAAAAGCTTTTATCAAGCTTTAAGCCATTTTTGGAGAGACTACATGACTAGTAGCTACGGTGCAGATCAGATTCAAGTTCTTGAAGGTCTAGAAGCAGTACGCAAGCGTCCAGGGATGTATATTGGTTCGACAGGACCAAGGGGACTTCATCATCTAGTATACGAGGTGGTAGACAATTCAATCGATGAGGCACTAGCTGGCTATTGTACCCACATTGAAATAGAGCTTAATGCCGATGGTTCTGTTCGTGTCACTGATGATGGCAGGGGTATTCCGACAGGGATTCATCCTAAAACGGGTAAGTCTGCTTTAGAAACAGTCATGACTGTCTTACACGCTGGTGGTAAATTTGGTGGAGGTGGTTACAAAGTTTCTGGAGGATTACACGGTGTTGGTGTATCTGTAGTAAACGCATTGTCCGAATGGGTAGAAGTAACCGTCTGGCGCGATCAAAAAATTCATACTCAACGTTACGAGCGAGGTATTCCCAGTGGTGATTTAGTAGTTCAAGCCAATATTCAAGAACCGCAGCGCACGGGAACAGCAGTACATTTCTTTCCAGACACTAAAATTTTTACTGAAACTATTCATTTTGAATACAATGTCTTGGCAGGAAGATTAAGAGAATTAGCTTATCTCAATGCGGGAGTAAAAATTACTTTTACTGACCATCGTATAGAAGAAACCCGTCAAGAAATCTATTTTTATGAAGGTGGGATCAAAGAGTATGTCACCTACATGACAAGGGAAAAAGAACCTCTACATCAAGATATTATTTATGTTCAAGGTGAAAAGAACGGCGTAAATATCGAAGTTGCTTTGCAGTGGTGCGTTGATGCCTTTAATGATAATTTGTTAGGCTTTGCAAATAATATCCGTACTATTGATGGCGGTACTCATTTAGAAGGATTAAAAACTGTTCTTACCAGAACGATCAACAATATTGCTCGTAAACGCAACAAAATCAAAGAAAATGAATCTAATCTGGGGGGCGAAAACGTCCGCGAAGGTTTAACTGGGGTAATATCGGTTAAAGTACCCGATCCAGAATTTGAAGGACAAACCAAAACCAAACTAGGTAATACAGAAGTCCGAGGAATAGTAGATTCTTTAGTTGGGGAAGTTCTCAACGAATATTTAGAATTCAATCCTCAAGTAGCAGATTCTGTGATTGAGAAAGCAGTTCAAGCTTTTAAAGCAGCAGAAGCAGCAAGAAGGGCAAGAGAATTAGTCCGACGCAAATCAGTTTTAGAATCTTCTCCCTTACCTGGTAAATTAGCAGATTGTAGTTCTCGCGATCCAGGAGAGTCAGAAATATTCCTCGTAGAAGGCGATAGTGCAGGCGGAAGCGCGAAACAAGGAAGAGACAGACAATTCCAAGCTATTTTGCCCCTAAGAGGTAAAATTCTCAATATTGAAAAGACTGATGATGCCAAAATCTACAAAAACAATGAAATTCAGTCTTTAATTACTGCCCTTGGTTTGGGGATTAAAGGGGAAGAATTCGATTCGTCTCAGTTACGCTATCATCGCGTGGTTATAATGACTGACGCTGATGTTGATGGGGCGCACATCAGAACGCTGTTACTTACTTTCTTCTATCGCTATCAACGGGAATTAGTCGATCAAGGATACGTATATATAGCTTGTCCTCCACTTTATAAAGTAGAACGGGGACGCAATCATTATTATTGTTATAGCGATCGCGAGTTACAACAATTGACTAGGGAATTTCCTGCTAATGCTAACTATACAATCCAACGATTCAAAGGTTTAGGGGAGATGATGCCCGAACAACTTTGGGAAACTACCATGAACCCTGAAACCCGTACCCTGAAACGAGTAGAGATTGAAGATGCAGCCGAAGCTGACCGAATTTTTACCGTTTTAATGGGCGATCGCGTTGCCCCCAGAAGAGAGTTTATTGAAACTCATGGTTCAAGATTAGATCTCAACGAGCTTGATATTTAATATTTGTCGTTTTACTCATAAGCTTAAATATCAGGTTCAATTTAGGGTATCTCACGGGGTTCATAAACGCCTGAACTTGCTTCAGGCAAAGACCCCTGATAATTATAAGAGATATTTTATGACTATTTCTAGGACGCTACGCAAGAAACGTGGATATAGAAACCAAATGGGTTCTATAAAAAAAGTTTTGTTTTAATCCGCCTCCGAACTGACAGCAGTTGAAGGCGTGAACAAAGATAGTAGGAGTAGAGACAAACTAGAAAATAAGCTCAAAGTCCCGTAAGGAAAAGCTTTAAAACAGCCGAAACCTAGAATTTAGCGTTAACAAACCTTACAATTCCTGGAAAATGGCGATTATTTATTTTCCCATGTGACTAAAGCCCAATCAGAATCACGATTGTATTGCATCATATCCTCAAACTTACGTAATTCCGCTCGTTGCACTGTCATAATTAAAGGCGGAATTTCGAGTAAGCTGTCATTTAATTGAGAAATAACTTGACTCAATTTGTTTTTACTTACCTCAGTAATGTTTTCGCCAAAGTAACCTAAAGTAATATGTGCGGTAAAATCATATTGTTGTTCGATACCGAGAGCCATTAAACCAGAATTTTGATAGATAGCACGGCGTAATTTGATAATCGCTTCGTAACTGTCTTGGTCTTTGGGTGCAAGATAAACTAAAATGGCACGGGGTCGGATACCGAACCCTAATAATTCCCAAGAGATGGTCTGAGTAGAATGAGCGAGAGTTTGATATTGTTGAAAACTTTCTTGAATTTGTTGTTGTAGTTTTTGATCGTAATTAGGACTGTCTGCTGCTGCTTGACGATAGGTACTGTCCCAAATTAAATCGGCTAAGGTAAAGTGAAAGCTTTCTGATGATAAAGGAATTACAATGCCTTCATCTAATTGCTCAAATAATTTTTGGGCTAATTGATTTAATTGAGTATAAAATTCTTGATTAATACTATCTTCTTCTGCGGGAGGAGTAATGATACTGTAGCCAGGAAAAGATACTGGTTGACCATCAACAAATTTAGGAGATGGCTGAATAGATTGTAGTTGGCTAGCATAAGAATCTGCTAGTGTCAGTCTAGCTACGCGATTAATATAATCTTGATAAGTTTCGTCCAAGCCTCTTTACCTCCGACCATTAGTTAAACTTCAATAACAGTTAATCAAGTTTGTCTGACTAACTCTGTAGCTTTTGATGCTTGCTTTAATATACCTAATTTGGATAGTAAACTATGCCTATTTATTTGTATTGGGGAGAAGACGATTTTGAGATCGATAGGGCAGTAGTTCAATTACAGCAACAAATTCTTAATCCTGATTGGCAACAATTTAATTATCATAAACTACCAGGCGATCGCAAGGAAACTATTCTTGAAGGATTAAATCAAGTGATGACTCCTGTATTTGGTATGGGAGAACGTTTGGTTTGGTTAGCCGAGACTAATCTATGTCAGCAATGTTCGGATGATCTTTTAATTGAATTGCAACGAACCTTACCAGTTGTGCCTGATACTTCTCATCTGTTGTTGACTACTAGCAAAAAACCCGATAGTCGACTCAAAGTAACTAAATTAATTAAAGAATATGCTCAAGTCAAAGAATTTACTTTAATTCCTCCCTGGGAAACAGATAGGTTAATTACAAAGGTTAAAGAAACCGCTCAAACTAAAGCAGTTCCACTTACTTCCAAAGCAATTGAATTACTAGCAGATTCAGTTGGAAATAATACTAGACAATTATGTAATGAATTAGATAAATTAAGTCTTTATTATCAAGACCATCATCAACCACTCGATCAAAAGGCGACCGCTTACGCGCCAGCTTCGCTGTCCACACCGTGCCTCGGCGAAGCCGAGATCGCTTCTTTAGTTATTTGTAATACTCAAAATAGCATCAAACTAGCTGAAGCCATTATAGCTGGTAAAACTGCTACAGCTTTGGGATTAATAAGCGATTTAATTAATTTAAACGAACCTCCTTTAAAGATAGTTGCTACTTTGGTAGCAAAATTTCGTACTTGGTTAGTTATTAAACTGATGGAAGAAACAGGCAATAGAGACAATAAACTAATAGCTGAAGCAGCCGAAATTGGTAATCCTTTTCGAGTTAAATACTTACAAAGAGAAATTGCTACTTTATCTTCTCAACAGTTGATTACTGCTTTACCTCTACTATTAGATTTAGAATATAGTCTCAAAAAAGGAGCAAACTCTTTAGCTACTTTGCAGACTAAAATCATTGAATTGTGTTGTTTATTTTAACTTACTGAAGAGTGGAACAAAACCTCAACTTTCGTCTCAGGATTCAAATCAATATTTTGCTGAAGATTAGCTTTTACTTGTGGAGGAAAAGAAGCTTGCATTTCTTCTACTTTTAAAATAATTAAATACTCATAAAATGCCTGTAAAGTACACCAAGCAAATCCTGCTTTACCATCCCAAATACCACCAAGGATAAAATACATATAAAACCAACGAATCAAAGGACGAAAAGGCAAACGTAAAGACAAGTCTTTTAAGGCACGTCTTCTTTCTACTTCTGATTTACCAAAGAATAATTGTTGCCAATTAACTTTACCTTTGTTAAGTTGCTTAATAGTTTCTGCTGCTTCATCCGTTGAGTAACGATTGTGTTTATCTAACCAACGACTTAAACCTTTACCAGAAGTATAATGAGGATAAGTTTCTCTTAAAAATCCAGTATTACCTAAACAAACTTCTCTTTCAGTGTGACCATAATCATCAAACCAGACTTTTCTTTTTTCAAACAAACGCATTTGATAACGAGGATATTGGGTACTATGGCGAATCCATTTACCCATAAACATTACTCTTTCTGCCACATAATAACCGATCGCTTGTTGAGATTTAATTGCTGCTAAACATTCTGCAAATAATTCTGGAGTCATTCTTTCATCAGCCTCAAGAATATAAACCCATTCATATTTAGTGGGAATATTTTTTAGCATCCAAGTTCGTTGCTTCCCGTGACTTTCAAATTTGTGTTGTACAACTCGCACAGGATAAGTAGACGCAATTTCTACGGTACGATCTGTACTAAAAGAATCAACAACAATTACATCATCAGTCACAGAAGCAGATTCGATACAAGCAGCAATATCAATTTCTTCGTTGTAAGTAAGGATATAAATTGAAAACATTTTTATAAATAAAAGAAATGTAGTTTTGGCTAAAATTTAGATTATTTAAATCAGTTGTAAATGATTAGGCAATCAATTTACAAGGTTGTTGTCCCTACTTAAGCAAAACTTTATTTATACAAATAATCACTTTAAGTGTAAATACGTTCACAAATCTAACGTTGCTCTGATGATTTGTCGATTTCAATCGTTAAGTTAAGATAAAGAAATTTAATTTCTAATACTCGATTGATACTTTTCCAGAATTAAACATTTATTAATTATTGTTTAACCTCCGCCTCAATGTTATCAGGCTATAATTTTTTTGTTATCATTTTGTAGCTTTTGTTACAGAATTTTTTTTGGTAATTTCTAACACATTTTTAATTTTTATTTGCCATGACGATTCAACAACAATCTCGAATCTTACTTGTGCGTCAGCGTCAACGCAATAAACATCGTCAATTATCTTTGTTAAACCGTTTAGCTGAAGAAATAGTTGGTGACAGGCACGAAAATCTTACTGAAAATAAAAAATTCGATCTAGTCTGAGGAATAAAAATTATGAAATGCGGTTATCGTGGTGTTGTTTATGATTGTCAAGTGATTTCTCTAGAAATAAGAGAACAAGAAATTATTGGAATGTATCGAGGGGCTAATTTATATTCTAGACAAATTCAAACTTCGCTGAAATCTAACGACATTCTTCCGCTATTGATGCTGAAATATCGAGGAAATGCGTATGGTAAATCTTCTCCACAATATCTTTTTAATTCTGGTCGAAATAATTTAAAAAGAGAAAATAATTTTGATTCTTTAAAGCTTTTTTCTGAATGATTTTTGCAATAAATAAAATTAGTAGTAGGAGTAAGGCAGTGCCTTGCCCCTACATTAATTATGAATGATGAGGGATAAATAATCAAAAATTAACTATCAACAAAAACCAGTGCCTTTAACTCTATTTCATTTAATTAAGAAATCCTAAATCATTCTGTCTACTAATTTAATTAATGATTAAAATTTCAGGTTAATTAAAGCAATTTTATCTTCTACGTTCGATCAAGCTTAATGAAGCTTGAACTTTGCGAAGAAAACTTTCGTCGTTGATAGTTTCTGGTGCAAGTCTTCCTTTGTCAATTGCACTTTTAACCAATTGTTCAGCATCTATTGTTCCAAAATGTACTGATGAAATAAAAGTAGCACCACTAGGAATTCCTTGGTCAGTAAAATAACCTTGATAACCGTGAAAGACTAGATTGATGGGAGTAAGCTGGTCATTTTTATTAGTAGAAGTAGTATCAGCAGCAATTGTAGCTTCTGTACCAATCAAGATAGTAAGACTTGCGATCGCTAAACTATTAAACACTTTAAAACAAATCTTTTTCATAATAATTTTTCCTACTTGCTAGATTAAAACTAAATTCAACAGTAATTAAATATATTTGTTTTTAAATTTAAGTTATAGTTCAGATTGATTTTAAGAGTTTGTTTTATACAAAAAAGCTACCATTAAATCAGGAGTAATGATCAAGATTTAGGTAAAATTAATCGAAAATTTAAGTATTTTTGTCTAATGTTTAAAGTAAGACTTAAGTAAGTGGGTTTAATTAAATATAAAATGGCTGTGGCAGGTAATAGGAAACAGTTTAAGTTTAATAGCAGGGTTTTATAAATTATTGTGCCTAGTTACTTGTGACTAAGGAACAGATAGATTGAGCGATTGGTTTCAACCATTTAAAATTTTCTTTTTTTTCTCTGCGCTAATTCAAACTATTTCACTGAGAGTAACGCTAGTATTAGTAGTGATTTGACTTTGCAACTGATTTAATTTATCAGCGACTTTGCCTTGAGTTAAAATACTTTCTGCTTCAGTAAAACTGGTGGTTAAATCTGAACAAATCCCAAACCGCCAGAGATAAAAACCCCCATTTAAAATCGCTGAAGGCATTAATTCACAATTTTTTCCTGCGATGACTGCTTGTAGTTGTTCGATTAATTGAGGGGTAGATTCTAAAGACAAATCTGTGCCATCTAAATCGTAATCGCGGGGATGGAGATGAAGGCGTTCAAAGCTACCATCTGGTTGTCCTAAACCAATAATACCTGTACGACTTCGAGCAAGATCGCAACTACCTTCTAATCCTTTGACGGTGGTGTAGTGATTAATTCCTTTTAATTTAAAAGTTGCTTGAAAACGTTCTTCGGTAGGAGGATGAACGAAACCAGAAACCAGATGATAATTACCTATTAAGGGTGACCAAATTAATTCTGCGGTAGCAAAGGGAGGGCGTTTACCTATTTGATCGCGATAGGGTACTAGGGTATTAGCTTCAGGAAAGTGTTGCGGTAGATAAATAAAACCAATGCCTGTTTTTTCTAGTAAGTTAGTAGTTTGACTGATTGATAAACCAGCAAAATCAACTCCCAAGTTGCGCCAAATTTCGATTAAAGAAATTCCGTATTTAGTGGGCATACAATCCCCACCATGTAAAATTACAGGGATTCCTACTGTAGCTAAGATTAAAGCAGTAATCGGCATCAGTGGAACGGTACGCGATCGCCCGTCGTAAGGATTGCCAAATACAACAGGTAATTTAGTGTTAGTCTGAGCTAGAGTAAGTTTTGTGCCTAATTTTTCGTAAGCATCGAGCATTCCTGCCAATTCTTCAGGAGTTGGACGTTTAATTCGATGAGCAATCATAAAAGCACCAATTTGAGCGGGAGTTGCTTGTTGTTGCAACATCATTAAAGTTGCCATCTCTGCTTCTTGGCGAGTTAAATCTTTACCAGTATGAGTACCGCTACCGACTTTTTTTAATAATTCTCGAAACTGATTGCTCATAGCCTGTTATGGTAATTAGCAATTACCTACTAATTGTTTCTCATTCAATAAAGTAGTTGTAATGTGATTCATTTGTTTAACCAGATTGCAAAAATAAGCAATTGGCGGAATTGACAAGCGATCGCTTGTGGTGACTAAGACTACCTGACGAGTTAAATGGTTTTTAAGTTCTACGGATGAAATATCCTGAGAGATTAACTGATCGGGTGTACTAATTGAACGAACTGCTAAAGTAGGATCTTTTCGAGATTCAATTAAAGCTGCTTGAGGAAGTAAGGCAATGATTTCTCCTTGTCTGACTACACCTCTAAAAGCATCAAGTGTATTCAATTCCATAATTGTTTTTGGTTCGACATTGTGACGGGCAAACCATTCTTGTACCAATCTTTGCATTCCATAACCATCTTTAAATACGACTTGGGGATATTTAACTAATTCTGACCAAGTAATAGTTTCATATTTAGTTAGGGGATGATCGACTGACATCAAAACTTGAATTTCTTCTTCATAAAGAACATCAACTACCATTTCTGCTGAAGAAGTTAAAAAACGATTATTCATCACAATCGCCACATCTACCAAACCATCTCGTAACACCTTCAAAGCGCGATCGCTTCCCAACGCTGTTACCCGTAACTGAATTTCTGGATGAGTAGCACAAAATTTCTGTAACACTGGCGGAAGATAATGAGCGCACACAGAATGAATTGCTGCGACACAAAGTTCTGGTTGTTTTCCTGCTGCCAAATCAGTAAACTCAGCACAAACTTTTTCCCATTCCTGGCAAATTTTTAGGGCGCGGGGTAATAATTTTTCTCCGCCTACCGTTAGTTTGGCTTGAGAAGTACGATGAAACAGAAGTAAGCCTAAATCTTGTTCTAAAGATTGAATTTGACGACTGATTGTAGATTGAGTTACCCCACATTTTTTGGCTGCCTGCCCAAAATTACCAGTTTCTGTCACAGCTAAAAAAGCTTGTAGTTGTTCAATCCGCATAAATATTTGCTTACTGCCAGTTTAATTTGCATTATGTTCATCGTTATGTTGACAATAACGAATTTGTTGCCGATGTTTAGTATAAATTGAGACAGTAATTTAGTTAAATTGAGCTAAAACTTCATCAATTTCTGACAAATGCGTCCTAACAATTGTTAACTGCTGATAACGTTAATGATTGATTATAAAAACTTAGATTTGCTAACTTAAATAAAAAAAATTAACACAATACCTAAAGAGAAGATCTCTTTCGTAACATCTAACCATTGAGTTTTTGTTCACAATAGAAAAACTACTTACTGAACTTAATCAGTGGTAGCTAATCAACTATCGGAGTCTACAAGCAAACAAAATTTTTAATCAACTTCGCTTGTCAGACTAATTGTATTCACAGCAGTAGATTATTGAGATTCATGACGGTATCGATAGAACAAGTCAAACATTTTTCCTGGAAAGTAAAACCATTACTCCAAAGACTGTATGGTAAAGAGGCAGCAGAAAAACTGGTAGACAAAATTTATCTTCTACTGGCAGAACATTTCGCACCGTTAAAAGAAGAAAATTTAAATAAATGGAGTCAAAATAACGTTCTTCTCATTACTTACGGTGATAGTGTAATTAATCCTACTACAGCAGAAAAGCCTTTAACTACTCTCGATCGCTTTCTCACTAAATATTTTCATGAGACAGTTACGGGAATTCATATTTTACCTTTTTTTCCCTATAGTTCTGATGACGGTTTTGCTGTAATTGATTATCTGCAAGTCAATCCCAAATTGGGAGATTGGGAAGATATTGAAAACATTGCCAGTAAATTCAATTTAATGGTTGATTTGGTAATCAATCATGTTTCCAGTCAAAGTGTTTGGTTTAAACAATATCAGCAAGGAGAGAAACCTGGATGTGATTATTTTATTGAAGTAGAACCAAGTATAGATCTTAGCGAAGTAGTTCGTCCCCGCAGCAGTTCACTTTTAGCCCCAGTTAAAACAGTTAATGGAACAAAGTATCTCTGGGCGACTTTTAGTCACGATCAACTCGATCTCAATTTTGCTAACCCTGATGTTTTGATCGAATTTATTAAAATTATCCTCTTTTATGTTCAAAGAGGCGCAAAATATATTCGTCTCGATGCGGTTGGTTATCTCTGGAAAAAAATTGGCACTAGCTGTATTCATCTAACTGAAACCCATGCAGCAATTAGACTGATGCGCGAATTGTTACAAATGTTAAATGCTGATGTTGCTTTAATTACCGAAACAAATGTACCTAATCGAGAAAATTTAAGCTACTTTGGTAATCGAGACGAAGCGCACATGATCTACAACTTTAGTCTCCCGCCCTTACTCCTCAATGCACTTTTGCAAGGAAAATCAGAACACCTCAAAACCTGGATGATGAGTATGCCACCAGCCCCAATTGGTTGTGCTTATCTTAACTTTACTGCTTCCCATGATGGTATTGGTGTTCGTCCCGCCGAAGGATTACTAGCAGAAGAAGAATATCATCAACTGTTAGAAACAATGCAAAAATTTGGCGGACAAATCAGTATGAGGCAAAAAGCTGATGGTACAGAAAGTCCTTATGAAATCAATATTTCTTTGTTTGATGCCTTAAGAGGAACTGTTCGCGGAGAAGATCAATGGCAAGTGGAAAGATTTATCTGTTCCCAAACCATTATGATGTCGATTGAAGGCATTCCTGCCTTTTACATTCATAGTTTATTGGCAACTCCGAATGATTATGATAATGTTGCTAAAACTGGACGCAAACGTTCGATTAATCGTCATCAATGGGAAATTAATCAATTAGAAGAATTGTTAAGTGATCCTCAATCACCTCAATCTCGTGTTTTGAAAGAACTTAGTCGCAGAATTAAAATTCGCCGTCGTCAACCCGCTTTTCATCCTAATGCGACTCAATACACTTTGCACCCGATGAATAAGACTTTATTTGCTTTTTGGCGCCAAAGTAGAGAAAGAGATCAAAGTATTTTCTGTATTTTTAATCTTAGCGATCGCCAGCAGAAATTACGTCTATCTTATCTCAATTTGGTTTGTACTGATACTTGGTACGATTTGATTGGTAATAAAATACTCGATGAGCAAGACGATAAAATGATGCTCAAACCTTATCAATCAATTTGGTTGACCAATAAGTTTTAACTAAAATTTAATTCTAAAACATAGGATCGACTATTAGATCGCGCTATCGTAGAACAGAGTAACCATTAATTACTCTTCTTCATCCTTAATTTTTTGATTTGAGCCATGCAAGTTGGTTTGAAGTCTGCTCTTAGCGATCCTTATCTTGACGTTCAACAAAGAAGTAGTCAACGTCAACTTTCTCTTGCTATTTCTGCCGTTAACGATGCAAGAGTACAAAATTTACCACTTAATTTGTGTCTAATTTTAGACCGTAGTGGTTCAATGAACGGCAAACCCTTAGAAAAAGTCAAAGCAGCAGCAGTCAATCTGATCAAAAAATTAACTAATCGCGATCGCATTTCGGTGGTAGCTTTTGATCATCGAGCTAAGGTAATTATTCCTAATCAATTAGTAAGCGATTCAAGTCAAATTGAGCGACAAATTGACACTTTGGTAGCAGATGGAGGAACTGCCATTGATGAAGGCTTGAAACTAGGAATTAAAGAAATAGCTGCGGGTAAACAAAATACCGTCTCGCAAATTTTTCTATTAACCGACGGCGAAAACGAACACGGCGACAATCAACGCTGTTTAAAACTAGCTCAACTCGCCTCAGAACACAATATCACGATTAATACTCTCGGTTTTGGCGAACATTGGAATCAGGATGTGTTAGAACAAATTGCCGATTCTGCTGGAGGTAGCCTTACTTATATCGAACAACCAGAACAAGCGATCGCTGAGTTTGAAAAATTATTCACTCGCGTTCAAACCGTCGGCTTAACCAATGCCTACCTGATGATGGAATTAATGCCTGAAGTTCGCTTGGCAGAGTTAAAACCTGTGGCGCAAGTCTCGCCAGAAACCGTAGAATTACCCACTCAATTAGAAGGTAACTATTTTACTGTTCGCTTGGGCGATTTAATGATTGATCGTGAGAGAATTATTTTAGTCAATCTTTACATCTATCCAGAAGAACCAGGACACCAGCAAATTGCCTCAGTACAAGTTCGCTACGATGACCCCTCTTTGGGAAAAGAAGCTTTATTTTCAGAAATTTTTCCCATCGAAGTAGAAGTACAAGAACAATATCAATCAAAACCAAACTCAGAAGTACAGCATTCGGTACTTGCTTTAGCCAAATATCGTCAAACCCAAATCGCCGAGGCAAAACTTCAACAAGGTGATCTCACTGGTGCAGCAACCATGTTACAAACAGCAGCTAAAACGGCGTTGCAGTTAGGAGATGAACAAGGAGCGACTGTACTACAAACCAGTGCTACTCGTCTTCAAGCAGGAGAAGAATTATCTCAAGGAGAAAAGAAAAAAACTCGGCTTGTTTCTAAGACGATTTTGAAGCAATAGTTAGCAGTGAGTTGAAAGTTCGATACTAAACATAGGTAGTAGGCTCATCTAGCTTCCGTCTAAGAAACGAATGATAAAATAAAAAATGAGCAAATTAAAAAAACTCATCCTTCAATTTCTCCAAAAGCCTCCTGAAGTTAGTTTTGGGGATGTAGTTTATGTACTAAAAGCATTTGGTTTTGAAGAACAACGCTCTAAAGGTAGTCATCATAGCTTTAGAGATTCCCAAGGCAGAAAAATTACTATTCCCAAAAAAGGAGGGCAAAAAGTTAAGGGAGTTTATGTGCAGAAAATTGTTGAACTTTTAAATCTCAAGGAAGACAAAAATGACAGCATTTAACCAAATAGATCATGCTATTAATGAAAACCCTCTAGAATATTATTTAACTCTTCAATATCCAATCACTCTCTATCCCGACGTAGAAGGAGGATATGTTGCAGAAATCAAAGATTTACCCGGATGTTTAACTCAGGGAGAAAATTTAGAAGAGACTATTAATAATATTAATGAAGCTAAAGAATTATGGCTTGAAACCGCCTATGAATGCGGAGATAAAATTCCTTTACCTAACTTTTAATTAATTTAGGTAACAAATTAAATCAATGGTAATGCCAAAAAAAATTCCAACCTTCACAGCAATTGACAAATAATCGAACAGACTTCAGCGCCAAGCGCGATCGCTCTACCCTTTAATAAGTTTAGATAAATTAATAAATTTAATAATGCTCTTTAGCCAGATAGAATTTTATACAATAAGAAATTCGGAGAGCGAATATTTAGTAAATAATTACAACTTATTTAACCCCAACTCAACTTCCCTCCGTTGTTTATCCCAGTCTCTAATATCACAGCAGATTAGACCCAACGACCATGTTAAATCCCAATTTGGATGAAATAGAACTAACTCAAGACGACTATCAGCGATATTCTCGTCATATTATTTTGCCAGAGGTAGGACTGGAGGGACAGAAACGCTTAAAAGCAGCTAGTGTTCTCTGCATTGGCAGTGGTGGACTTGGTTCACCTTTGTTGCTTTACTTGGCAGCAGCAGGAATTGGTAGAATTGGCATTGTCGATTTTGATGTAGTCGATCATTCCAATTTACAACGTCAAATTATTCACGGCACATCTTCGGTAGGGAAACCTAAAATCGAATCAGCCAAACAGAGAATTTTAGAGATAAATCCTTATTGTCAGATAGATTTATACCAAACTGCGCTAACTTCAGCTAATGCCCTCGATATTTTTGCTCCCTATAATGTTATAGTCGATGGGACAGATAATTTTCCTACTCGTTATTTGACCAACGATGCTTGTGTTCTTTTAAACAAGCCGAATGTTTATGGTTCGATTTTCCGTTTTGAAGGACAAGCAACTGTCTTTAATTACCAAGATGGACCAAACTATCGTGATTTATATCCCGAACCACCACCGCCAGGAATGGTGCCTTCCTGTGCTGAGGGAGGAGTTTTAGGAGTACTTCCAGGTATCATTGGCACAATCCAAGCTACAGAAACGATCAAAATTATTCTTGGTGCAGAAAATACTCTCAGTGGTAGATTGCTGCTTTACAATGCTTGGGATATGAAGTTCCGTGAACTCAAACTACGACCCAATCCTGTACGTCCTGTCATTGAAAAATTAATTGATTACGAACAATTTTGCGGTATTCCTCAAGCTAAAGCAGCCGAAGCACAACAGCAACAAACAATCTCAGAAATGACGGTACAAGAGCTAAAGCAGTTACTTGATAGCAATGCCGATGATTTTGTTTTGATTGATGTTCGCAATCCCAATGAATATCAAATAGCTAAAATCCCTGGTTCTGTTTTAGTTCCTTTGCCAGAAATTGAAGATGGTGCTGGTGTAGAAAAAATTAAACAATTAGTCAATGGTCATCGTTTAATCGCTCATTGTAAATTGGGTGGAAGATCGGCAAAAGCTCTAAACATCCTGAAACAAGTTGGTATTGAAGGTACGAACGTTAAAGGCGGTATTGCTGCTTGGAGTCAAGAAATAGATTCTAACGTTCCGCTTTATTAAAAGTTGTTCTCTACTAACTTTTGATCTCACGTTACCTAAATCGTGGGATTTTTTTTTGAAGGTAATAATAATGTTTAAGACAAATATTTAACCCAAGAAAAATTGAGATAATAAAAAATTATCAAATTTTTTCCAGATTAATTATGCCGAGTGTTGATAACCGCACAGAACTTTCATCAAAAGAAGATTACTTTTTAACTGCTCAAGATCTTATTAATCAAGTTAATTCAGGAGCAAGTTTGGTAGGGAAAGATTTGAGTAAGACTGATCTATACGCCATTGACTTGAGTGGGGTCGATCTTACTAATGCTAACTTGAGTCAAGCTACTCTTACTAACGCCAATTTAAGTGGTGCTAACTTAACAGGTGCAAATTTAACAGGTACTGATTTAAGAGGTATTAATTTAACAGGTGCAAACTTAACAGGTGCGAATCTTGAAGGAGCATACCTAAATCGTTCCGATCTGCGTCAGGCAAATTTTACAGATGCAAAGCTTGACAATGTTAAACTACAAGTATCTCTTTATGACCAAGCAACTATTTTTCCTGAAGGATTCAATTATAAAAATTCTGGTGCGGTTGGCCCTGGTGCGAATCTCAATGGAGCTTATCTCAACACTGCTAATTTACGTAGAGTTGATTTAACAGGTGCTAAATTAATTGGTGCTTATCTTTCAGGAGCAGATCTAACTGAAGCTATTTTAGAAAATGTTTCTTTAAGTGGTGCAAATCTACAAAAAGCCTTTTTAACTGGTGCTTGTTTGCGTAATGCTCGTTTAGGAAGTGTAGAATTACAAGGAGCAGATCTTAGAGCAGCAGATTTGACTGGAGCAGATTTAAGTCATCTTCAAAGTATTGCAGGTGCAGATTTTAGTTTAGTCAAAGGATTGAGTCAAAGCGATCGCGCTAAACTAATGAGTTATCCCGCACAACAATTATCGACTTGGAATCCTTATACCCGTAGAAATACTCTTGATAGTCTCAACATTTGCGTGTAATAACAATTAAAGTGTAATTAACTTTTAATCTTGCAAATATAGCAAAAGATAAGATAAATTGTTGAAGTATTATCTCTCTTTTTTAAAACTTAATTAAATACTTTTATTTATTACTTGGGAAAATACTTTATTGTCAAGCTTTTCGTTAATTTTCTTGATTTTGGGTCTTGGCAAAAACTGAAGTTGATTATCTTGCCAACCCAAAAAATTTAGTCTATGAATAATTATTATTAACTCATGGTAAATGAGCGATTTGTACAACGAAGTATCCAAAGGAAATATATTAATTGTTGACGATCTGCCAGATGATTTACGCTTGTTGTCATCTATTTTAAGCAAGCATGGTTATCAAGTTAATTGCGTAGTTAATGGAGAAATGGCATTAAATGCTGTTAGAAACAATCTTCCTGACATAATCTTGCTTGATGTTATGATCCCGGTCATAGATGGTTACAAAGTATGTCAAATTATTAAAACTAATGAACGAACTCGCAAAATTCCGGTCATTTTTTTGAGTGGATTAGATTCAGAATCTGATAAAGTACAAGCTTTTAAATTAGGAGCAGTAGATTATATTACTAAACCTTTTTTTATTGATGAAGTAGTGATTAGAATTGAAACTCAATTGGCTTTTGCTAGAGAACAAAACAAGTTAGCAGCAATTATTGAAGAACAAATTCACGAACGTCAAATTGTCGAAAAGCAACTAAATCAATCTCAAGCTCTTTTGGCTGGAGTTTTAAATAGTTCTTTAGATGGTGTAGCAGCTTTTGAATCTGTACGAAATAAAGAGGGAAAAATAATTGATTTTCGTTGGGTAGTAGCTAATCCAGTAGCAGCAATGACAGTGGGAGAAACCAGAGATAGTTTGTTGAGTCAGTGTTTATTTGATCAATTACCAGGACACTTATTTGATGGACTTTTTAAGTTATTTATTCAAGTAGTAGAAAATTGTATTGTTTTAGAACAAGAGCATTTTTATAAATCTGATTCTCTGCAAGCTTGGTTTCAAATTGTGGCAGTCAAGTTGAACGATGGGTTTGCGATGACTTTTCGGGATATTAGCGATCGCAAGCAAATGGAAATAGCTTTGAAAGAAGCTAATTGTGAACTTAAACGTCAGGCTAATATCGATAGTTTGACTCAAGTTGCTAATCGTCGTCGTTTTGATGAATATATTATTCAAGAATGGTCAAGATGCGCCCGAGAAAAACAGTTTCTATCTCTTATTTTATGTGATGTTGATTATTTCAAAGCCTACAATGACAAATATGGACATCAAGCAGGAGATGATTGTCTTTATAAAGTAGCTCAAGGAATGAGTTACATTGTTAGACGTCCAGCAGATTTAGTGTTTCGATATGGTGGGGAGGAATTTGCGATTATTCTTCCTTTTACTAGTGGTGAAGGTGCAATTAGAGTAGCCGAAGCAATTAGACAAGAAATTAAGCAACTAAAAATCCCTCATAATTTATCTCAAGTTAATCCATACGTAACTCTTAGTTTAGGTATTTCTAGTATTATTCCTCATGCTAATTCTACTCCTGAACTGTTAATTTCTGCTGCCGATCGCGCTTTGTATGAAGCTAAAGCTCAAGGACGCGATCGCGTTCTTTACAATGGTTTAGAAATTCCTTTTTTTTAATGAAAAACCAACTCTTCTGAAGGAGGAGTTCGCCACAACTGCTCTAAATTGCTAGCCGGCATGGTTAAATACAAAATATCTTCAGGAGTAAGCAAGGTTTTTAATAAATCCCAACTGTGAATAGTATGACCATTTCTTTCTAAATAAAGAGGAACAAAATCTGCTTTCATGGCTGCATCTTGAATTTTCATGCCACAAAAAGGATGTTTGGCGGTGATCATTGTAGCTAAGGCTACCCAGAGTAAATCTTGAGTCATGCCATTACCTAAAATTCTGCCACCCAAAGCAGCAGCAACAAAGGAATGGGTTGATAATTCAATTGGAGACAAAACTCGATCAAATTCAAAGACTTCTTGCATTGATTGAGCAAACTGCGGATCGTAACTCCTAACAATTGTGGCTATTTGAGGAGCAAGTGCTTTAGCTGTTAGAGCTATTTCTAAATTAATCATGTCGTTGCTCGTAACCGCAATCAGACTAACAGCGCGGTCGCAATTAACTGCTTTGAGAGTAGCATTCAGACTACCATCTTCGATAATTACAGGTACTCCTAGAGAACGAGCCGTATGCAGAAATCGATTGTTAGGATCTGAATCGATCACAACAACTTCATGTCCTTGTTGATGTAGCTGTCTAACAATTTGAATCCCAATTCCGCCCAAACCACAGACAATATGATGATGATGGGTTGGCACTCTGGCAGCATCCCAAGCTTGTTTAAGACGGCTACCCAAAATAAAATCGTTAATCAAAGCGTAGCAAATTCCAATTACTCCTGCCCCGACCAACATCATTACCGTTGTAAAAATTTTAATCCCATCGGGAGCTTTTTCAGCGACTTGTTCTTGTCCTCCTGCTCCTGTGATCATGCCGACGGAAAAATAGAGTGCGTCGACAATTGAAGTATTAAAACTCACACTGACATAGGTTAGAGTTGCCAAAAAAATCATCAATAATAAAAACAAACTAACGACCGCAACCGAACGAGCATATCTTTGATATTGAGGTAAATTAGTAACTGCTTTAACAACTTTTTGCCAGTAAGAACGACGTTGGTAGCGAATAGTCGGTTTAGTACCGATAATCAGATGATCTCCTGGTTGTAAAGTTTTTCCTTTGATCACTGCGGAAACTAAATCGATTTCTCCTTCAGTAGGAAGATAATAAATGAGCATTCTACTGGGATTGTTCCACAATTCTTTTAAGGATTTACCTAACCAAGGATGATCTTGATCAATAATTTCCTCATGAATAGGCCAAGTTTGATTAAATAATTTTAATTGTCCAATCGCTGCACTGCCCAAGGCTGCAAAGGTAAAAATGGGTGCAGATAAAGAAGCTACACTCATCGTAAAGTGGTCGGGCAGAGTTTGATCGAGACGCTCGCCCAAAGTCTGATTGAATAAACGATTAATAATCCGAACCCGAGGATTAATCAATCGAGCTTGAGTCAAAATTGCTAAATTAAGCGCATCATCATTATGAGCCAAAATCAAAGTTTGAGCTTCTTTAATTCCTGCATTAATTAAAGTAGTGGCTGAAGTCGAATTCCCGATGATAATTTTTTCTGTAGGTGAGACACTAATCGGGCGATCGCTAATCCCGACGACATCTGCTCTTTGTTGTCGCAGTAATGTATAGATTTTATACCCAGTACGACCAAGACCAGACACAATGATCCGGGTTTTCATAACCAACCATAATTGAGAGTAAAGATCAAAACTATTTTTTTCTTTTTTATTGTGAACTACTTCTCTAGCTTGGAATGTAGCCGATCGCACTAGAGTGATTTTTTTTTATACTGGTTTGACTCAAAATAAATTTTAGCTAAAAATTCGGTAATCCCTATCTCTGATTAATTTTTAGACTTTAATCCTTGAATTAAGATCGAAATAGATAAGTGAAAATTTAAAAATAGTCTTGATTTAAAGAAACAAGCTCATGAGTAATACAAGCAATTTTCGCCAAGCGATTAGAGAAGCTAAAGGACAAGCTTTACTTGGACCCAATGTTATCGCTAACGCTTTACCATATCTCGGTGGCGGTCTAATTCTTACTGCTTTGGGTACTTATGGTGGTTTGGGGGTGATTAATGCTCGCCCTGACCTATTTATGCCTACTTTTATCGGTGCAGTAATCGCTGAATTAGTTTTATTTTTTATCGCTCGTGGAGTAGCAGAAAAAGGAGATAATAGCACAGCTTTACCTTTATTAGCTCTCTACAGTCTTTTATCTGGCTATACTCTTAGTGGTTTAGTTTTTGTGGCTCTCAGTACTTCGGGAGTCGGTATTCCAGGTATTGGTATTGCAGCAGCAGGTTGCGGTGTCACTTTTATTGTCGGTCGTAATATTGGTTCTAACCTTTCCGAGAGCGATGGTTTAGCTTTGGCTCAAACTGTTCGTTTGGGAGTTATCGCTTTACTGGTTGTTCTTGTAGCTCAACTAGGTTTGGCTTTTTTTGGAGTTTACACTCCTGGTTGGCTAGAAATTGCCATTTCTGGAATTGGTGTGGCTTTATTTGTAGGTTCAGCAGTCGTAGATTTTTATATTCTTCCTCGTGCTTATCGTAACGACCAATATCTACCTGCTGCTCTTTCGATGTATCTTACTTACATTAATCTGTTTGTCTTTATCTTACGACTTCTAATTGCCCTCAACAGTCGTGACTAAAGCAATTGTTAAAAATAAGGGTGGATTTTCAGTCCACCTTTTCTTTTACGATAAGATAAAAAAGTAAAGAATTATGAATTTTACTAGACAAGAGGTAAATTAGCTGATGAGCCAATCTCAACCTACTACTACTCCTAAATTAGAAGACCCCAAATTTGGTTTCAACGACTACGCTGAACGATTAAATGGTCGAGCAGCAATGATTGGTTTTGCATTGACTTTAGTAATTGAATATTTGACAGGACAAGGTTTACTGTCTTGGTTAGGTTTACAATAATTGTTTTGAATTAATAAAACACAGTTAAAAGTTTTTGAGGCGTTCTTGAGGGAACGTCTTGATAATTTAAATCAAGTTTTAAAAGTAAATCGACACAAAAAGCAATTTAAATCTAACTAAGGCTTCAATTAATAATGATGCTGCTAAGATAAGGACACATTACGGGAGGTTTTCCGTTAAGCTGAAATTAATTGCAATCAAGGTTTTGATTGAACAACACCGATGAACATTTTCTTTCCTAGATCTTTAAAACTAGCCTATCGTAAAGAACCTATTTCCAGCTTTATTTTAATTTTGGGTGCAGTGGATGCGGTAATTGGTGGTGTTGGTGGACGCTGGAGTTTGTTATCTGTTGGTTTAATTATCGCTGTGATCGGAATCTTAGTTCGTTGGCAACAACTACAAAAATCTCAAGCAGTTGCAGTCAAAAATAATACCAAATACGCTCTTCCTCCTAGTTCATCTAATTCTCCTCTACCTCTGTTAACCCATAATAAACAACGAAAAGGTTAATAAAAGTAGAGACGTGTTTTGGTGAGCGTTCCTTTGCGCCCGCAGGTGAGCCAGCGCGGTCTTGGGGTATCCCCAAGTGGAGCGACTGGCGTGGCGCAGGGTCTCACCGCAACATGTTACGTCTGTAACCATAGCGCTTCGGCGTCAGCCAGCGACAGCGAAGGATCAAAGTAAAAAGTAGCAATTAACTATCAACAATATTTCATTAATGTAAGAAACACTATATATTTTTATAGAGCAAGCAATATTAGCCTGCTTTGGTTGTTACTAATGAAAAAAAATCATGGATCAAGCTATAGATGTTCTGTTTGAAGAAGGTTTGGCGAAATATCAGGCAGGAGAACCACCAGAACAACTAATTCCATATTTCCAATCCCTGTGCGATCGCGCTCCTAAAAATGCTTCTGCCTGGACTTGTTTAGCTTGGCTTTATCTGTTAACCGAGCAACCGAATAAAGCTCTCAAAGCAGCACAAAAAAGTGTCAAAATTGATGCTCGCGATCCTCAAGCTCGAATTAATTTAGCTCTAGCTATGTTAGATTCTGAAGAGAAGGGAGTTAGACCCCATATTGAGCTAGTCCAAAGAGCGATCGCGTTTGACAATCGCTTCAAAGATGAAATTGAAACCAATATCAAAGATGGATTAACCAGAAAACCTGACTGGAAAAGCTTGCAACGCATTAACAGTTGGTTGTTTGAATAATTAATTAATCATTACCATGAATTTAATGAAACAAGTATTAACGGGACTAAAGGCGGATGATTTTCGCCATCCCCTTGACTTACAGGCTACCACTACCTTAAAACAATTACCAGGTTTAGATTTAGCAATTCGCAGTTTACTCGGTTCGGTAGCAGAACAGTTTTTTTATCTCAACAATATTGCAGCTAGTGTTTTAGTTAGTGAGAAGCAATTACCTCAATTACATAAGTTATTACTAGAAGCTTGTCAAGTTTTAGATTTAGAACCCCCTCAATTATACGTTCAACAAAACCCTGTCCCTAACGCCTATACTTTTGCGATGCGGGGCAAACAACCCTTTATGGTGCTTCATACTTCTTTAATTGAGATGTTAACTGCCGAAGAAATTCAGGCAGTCATTGCTCATGAATTAGGGCATCTCAAGTGTGAACACGGGGTTTATCTGACTATGGCTAATATTATGGTCTTAGCAGCCAACTTGCTTCCTACCTGGGGAACAATTTTAGCTCAGTCCTTACAAGAGCAAATGTTGCAATGGATACGTTGTGCCGAATTTAGTTGCGATCGCGCTGCTTTACTCGCTACGCAAAATCCTCAAGTAGTCATGTCTGTCTTAATGAAACTTGCTGGTGGTTCTCCTCGTCTAGCTTCTCAGTTAAATTTAGATGCTTTTATTGAGCAAGCTAAAGCTTACGATAGTGCCACTGAAGATCAATTAGGAGAACTGCTAAAAAACGCCCAAACAGCCCAATTAACCCATCCTGTGCCTGTAATTCGAGCCAGAGAAATAGAAAGATGGGCAAGTTCGGCAGAATATCAAAATTTATTAGTTAAAGGAACAAAAGAACTTCAAGGTGGCTGGCGTAATTGGTAATCAATTTCTTCAATTAACGAGCAACATATTTGGGAAACTGAAAATAATTTAATAACTCTGCCAAAGTAGTGTTATCTGCCGTAGGAGTTTGTTCTTCTATGGTTTGAATAGTTTTGGGATTGAGATATTTAAAAACTTGATTTTGTAAAATGAGCCGAGAAGCTGCGGTAAAATCCTGAATTTCTTGATGCAATCTAGCTTCTCTTCCTTTGGCAAAGTTAACTAAAAAACGAGCAGCTTTAAGCAATCTTTTTCTAATTTCTTCTTTGTTTTGTAAGGCTATCAATTGAGTTGGCGAGTCTAAATCATTTGATAATAACAATGGTACAAGGTCAAGATTTTCTTCTAAAAAAATTAAGCCACTTTCACGAAGATAGGCTTCTATTCCTTCCATTCCTAAAGCACCTAAATCTGCTAAACCAATAATTCTCGCCACTACTGATATTTTTGGTCGAGATTGATAAAGTAAAGGTTGATAAATTGAATCTTGTTTTGAATCATAATTACAAATAGTAGCCCTGATAGCCTGGGAAATAATTTTTAAGTCTTGTTTGGTAAAGCCAACAGAGCTATCAAGCTTTTGGTTGAGCTTATTAATATAAGCAAATAATTTATTGATAGTAGTCATTTCACTTAAGCCTAATGGTCGTCTTCGTGGCGCGTATAATTCATCAGACCGAATATATTCTTGGACAAGATCGTGAGTAATCGCACTAAGTTGAATTAAGCCTTTAATGCGCCCAATATTTTTTAATCCTTGAAAATTTTCTTGGTTAAGCTCAAGAGCTTGAAAAATAATTAAGGCTCTACGCTCAACGGCATAAGCATGATCTACTGTATGATAATAAAGTTTTTTTTGGTTGGTTTCTTTGATAATTTCTTTTATAGCAAACTGCTTGACTAATTGAATTGTTTCTGTAAAAGATTTAGGGATTGTTTTTTCCTCGTCATTCATTGAAAAATAAGCAAAATTACATAATTTTGTTTGAATTAAGCTATTATTTAGTAAGTATTAAAATACCCAATTAGTATTTTGTTAACTAAAGAACAATTAATTGAATTTAAAATAATTGAAGTAAACAGTTGAACTGTAAGCTAAAAGTTGCCTCAATCTAACCAAATAAGACGATTTAAGAATATCAATAGTTAATATAGTAGTCAAACAATTTAAAGATTTTACTTACAATTAATGGGCCTTTCAATCTGACAATTGTAGAAAGAAAGTCCCACCAAATAAATAAATGTTTTATCCCAATAATTTAGCTGCGCCAAACTTGTTCGAGAACTTGATCTGGTTTGAGATCGGCTAGTTTTCCAGTCGATGATTGAAGACTGAGATAACTGTCGCTCTTCGGAGGAAGTAATTTTTCCTCAGTAGAACTAGATAAAGCGATCGCGTAAGTACCAGTAGCTATAGCTAGATACATGGGAATACTAACCGTACAAAGTAACAGGTTAGCTCCTGCTACAGTAGCAGCTAATTTACCTAGATCAGTAGGTGTAATGATTTTTAAAGATGGAACAGTTTGTTGAACAGCACTAATCCATTTTCCATTATTGGCATCCTGTAGCAAGACAATGGGTAGCTCTGGTTGTTTTGAGCAAATATCTGTCACTATTTTTTGCCAGCTAGCAAGAGGATAAAGTTCTGAACTGCTATAAAGCAGAATATAACCACTATCTTTGATATCTAAGCGATTGGTTTCGTTTTCTGTCCAATTAATGTCGTTTTTAGGTACATTAATTTGAATTGGAGGACAAGGAACATTGATTCCCAATCCTGCTAATAAATCATGATAGGTATGAGCTTTATACTGTTCTGATTTAAAAGGAACTGAACTAGAAAGTAACCAAGCATTGTTGTTTTTATACCCAACTCGAACAGGAATTCCATTGAGCCAAAGTAATAGTTCAACAAACCAGGGAGATCCAGTAGTTAAAGCAACATCATATTCTTGATCACGAATAATACCTAGAAGATTTAGATAATCAGCTAGACTACTGCGATCTTTGTAGTCAAATATCAAAACATCATCGACATTTTTACAGATTCGATAGGCAGCTTTAGCACGGGGTTCTACTAAAACATCAATCACGGCGTTGGGGTATTTACTCTTGAGAGTTTCAAGAGTAGGAAAAAAGAGAATTTGATCGCCAATTCCACCAGGAACGAGGGCTAGTATTCGCATCTTTTAGGAATAATGAATAGACCTTACATCTGTTGCTCAATTTTAATGGAAGATATACCTAAACCGTTTATTTTTTAGGGAAAAATCGTAAATGTATTTATTAATTCCTGCTGCGGGAATGGGTCGTCGAATGGGTAGCGATCGCAATAAACTTTTATTACAATTGCAGGGAAAGCCTTTACTAGCCTGGACTTTACTAGCAGCAGAGTCTGCTCAAACTATTCAATGGATTGGGATTATGGGGCAACCCCTTGATTTTCCCAATTTTAAGGCGATGATTACTCAACTTTCTTTAACTAAACCGATTGAACTGATCCAAGGTGGCCAAACCCGTCAAGAGTCGGTTTATAATGGCTTACAAGCTCTACCAGATACAGCCAAGCAAGTTTTAATCCATGATGGAGCAAGATGTTTGGCTACACCAGATTTATTTGACCGTTGTGCGGATGCTTTGGCGGATTGTCAAGGTTTGATTGCAGCCATTCCCGTCAAAGACACGATCAAAATTGTTGATAGTTCGGGATATATCCAGGATACCCCAGACCGCAGCAAGCTCTGGGCTGCCCAAACTCCCCAAGGATTTGAGGTTCAATTATTAAAACAA
This sequence comes from Stanieria cyanosphaera PCC 7437, assembly GCF_000317575.1. Lineage (NCBI taxonomy): Bacteria > Bacillati > Cyanobacteriota > Cyanophyceae > Pleurocapsales > Dermocarpellaceae > Stanieria > Stanieria cyanosphaera. Next base: position 2,282,839 of record NC_019748.1, read on the forward strand.
GCTCATCAAAAAGGGCGTCACTTGGGGTGGCAGGTAACTGATGACGCTGCTTTGTTTGAAAGATGTCAACTCCCGGTCAAAATTGTGATGGGAGAAGAAACCAACCTCAAAATTACCACTCCTGTAGATCTCGCGATCGCGCAATTTATTCTTCAGCAACGAGGCTAAGAAATTGCCTGTTTTAAACTCCGACAAAAATCACCAATTTCTTTTAACCCTTCCTTCGGGTTTTCTGAAGCTAAACGTTTAACAAAAGCACTACCAACAATGGCTGCATCAGCCCCCCATTCCTTGACTTGTTTGGCTTGTTCGGGAGAGGAAATGCCAAATCCTACTCCAATCGGTTTATCCGTTACTGAGCGCAAATCAACCAATAAATCGCCTACGCGAGTAGCAACTTGAGTTCGCATCCCAGTCACACCAGTTACAGAAACTAAATAAATAAAACCTTGGGATTTAGTTGCGATCGCTTTAATTCTCTCAATCGGGCTAGTGGGGGCAACTAATAGTGTAACTTCGATCCCCAATTCTGTAGCTGGTGTCAGCAGTATTTCTGCTTCTTCTAAAGGAAGATCGGGAACAACTAAACCTTGTACTCCTGCTGCCTTAATTTTCTCCAAAAAAGTTTTTATTCCCAAATAATAAATGGGATTGTAGTAATTAAAAAGAATAATCGGAATCTCAATTTCTGTTCTTACTTCTTTAACTACTGCCAAAACATCATCTAACGTTACTCCTTGTTGTAACGCCCTGGTAGCAGCAGCTTGAATTGTAGGGCCATCCGCCAGAGGATCGGAATAAGGCACACCTAATTCAATTAGATCGGCTCCATTATTTGCCAGCACTTTTAAAGCTTTAACTGTTGTTTCCAAATCAGGATCGCCAGCAGTAATAAAAGGAATTAAAGCGCATTCAGAACGTTGCTTAAGAGCTTGAAAGCAGGCAGAAACAGAAATCATAGCTATTAAAAGTAAAAAGTAAAAAAGGGACTAAAAGGATGTCGCTTCGCTCCGATTGGGTTGGTCGCGCTTTCATGAGGGGCTGTCTGCGGAATTCACTTCCAGACCCTTCGCGTTGCTCAGGGCTTCGGCTTGAACGCCCCGTCTACAGGGACAAGCCACAATAGTTTTCAGCGCGACAATTTTCATAAAATTAAATCGATTGTGACCAGAGTACAGTACCTTCGCTCAGAAATATCTGCCAACCAAGCAAAATTGCTTCAATCAGACAAAAATAAACAGCCGTTTTGAAAAAAAGTAACTTCAAAACAGCCAAGTTAATATTTTCTCACTAATTAGGTCAAACTTCAGGAACGATCCTGAGCTTTTTTTTCCGCTTCTACTTCAGCTTGCAATTTAGCTAATTCTTCTGGGGACATTTCTGATAGACGCTTTTCTAAAACTGCATCTTCGTATTCTTCAAGCTGTCGATTATAGGTCATATTTTTAGTAAAAACCCGAAATAAATAGGTTACTAACCAACCAAATAACCCAGCTACTAAAATAGTTTGTGTCCAAATACCAGCAGAAAGATCATCTACTCCCACAAATTGCAAGATTAGATAAATCATTCCGCCAGCTATAAAGACACCCAAAGCGATCGCAATTACATCAATTCTACGCATTTTCAATAGTTCCAAAACTCAGTTTTTTGCCATCCTCAAAGTAATCAACTTTCCAGAAAAATTTTGCTAGTTGGTTTTATTTTCTTGAGTAATGACTTCAAATACCAAGCCTGACAAAAACATTTTATTTAAACAGCGCGACGCTTGGGACGGAAATTGAGAAAGGGACTTAATAGTAACATTCCAGGAAAACACAGAAAAACTAAAAAGTACATAAATACCCTCTCAATCGAACTAGCCACATACCAGCGACTTTTGAGATAAAAATAAATCATTGCGGGTAGCACTAATAAATAAACACCGCTCAAAACTAAATATATTAAAGCGACTAGAGTAGTAGTTTCTATTGCTAGCATAACCAGTCTATTGATTGAATCTCAATTATTGTAACCTGTGGAGTAGAATGAGGTTATTTTTGAGGCTTAATCAAACAAAAAAAATTTTTTCTGGAAATCAGTGTTGCAATATACTCAATTTACTGTATTATAAATAAGGCTTAAATAAATAACTCGCTTAACTAAGCAGAAGTTAGGGGGTGTGGCGGAATCGGTAGACGCTGCGGACTTAAAATCCGTTGACCTTCAACAAGTCGTGAGAGTTCAAGTCTCTCCACCCCCATATAGAAGTTATTTAACTGGTGTCTAGCCTTGCGCTCTCAGCAACTTATTAAACGTCAACTTATTCGCTCAAAAATCGCTCACTTAACCTTCAGTCTATCTTAAGAGAACGAGTAAATTTATCTCCTCATCAACTCTTTAAATTCATGTCTAATCTGTAAACTTGACATACTCACTGGGCTGAAGCCGCAGTGATTCTTGACACTTCATCGAGTCCTGCCAGCGAACTGGTCCTACAGTCTCTCTGCGTCCGTTTAAGGTCGTGGCAATGCCCTATCCCGACCATTTCTATATTTTTTGCTGCATTTTCGTCTCTGTCTTGCTCTATACCGCAACTCAAACAGACTACAAAACGTACTGAAAGATCGATCTTCCCCCACCTGAAACCACAGTCACAGCAAACTTGGCTAGTCGGTTGCCATCTATCAATCGTTTGAAATGTCCGACCAGACTTTTCCGACTTAGCTTCACACAAATTTCTAAACTCTCGCCAGCCTTGCAAACTAATCGCTCTGGCTAATCGACGATTCTTAACCATTCCTGACACATTTAAATCTTCCAAAACAATCACTTGGTTGTCGTTAACTGTTTTAGTCGATAGTTTATGTAGAAAATCTTTCCGAGTCTCGGCAATCCGATTATGCAGTTTGGCAATTTGAAGACGAGTCTTATTTCTCCGTTTAGAGTCCTTTTGTTGGCGTGCTAACTTCTTCTGTAGTTTGCGAACTTTACGATTCTGTTTCGAGTAGTCGGGGCTTGTTGCCTTAAAGCCATTGCTCATCACAGCAAACGTTTTGATACCCAAATCAATTCCAATACTTTGATTTTTAGCCTCAACTTGATTAGGTACAACCTCAACTACAAAGCTTAGAAAATAGCGTCCAGCACAATCTTTAATCACAGTTACAGAACTTGGATGTGAGGGAAGTTCTCTAGACCAAACTGGCTTTAAATTACCAATCTTAGCTAAATAGACTTCACCATCAGAAACCTTAAAAGCCGTATTGGCAAAGGTTGCTGACTGGCGACTCACTTTCTTCTTAAATTTAGGTGAGCCTACTTTGCTGCCTTTTCTCTTTCCATTTCTGGACTCGAAAAAGTTCTTGTAGGCAGTGTCTAATTGTCTTAAGGATTGCTGCAATGGGACAGAAGAAACCTCCCTTAACCATTCTCTTGTTTCGAGTCTTTTGGTTTGAGTCAACCTGGCAGCAAGCTTGTTATACCCTGGCAGCTTTTCCGACTCCTTGCAGAAAGCTAAGGCATCATTCCAGACAACTCGAACACAGCCAAACAGTTGAGCTAAACTCACCTGTTGTTGGATGGTTGGGTAAAATCTGTATTGATATCGAGCTTTCATCGCTTATAATAAGATTGGTCTGTGATTCGATTATACATTGGTCTGTTAAAAATGACAACTCAACTTCGCCAGGAAAGACACAGCGTATCTGACCTTAAGATTCACTTGGTCTGTGTAATTAAATACCGTAGGTCGATTCTAACGGCTGAAAGCCTGAGCGTAATTGAGAAATCTTTTGCGGAAGTTGCGCGAAAGATGAATTTCAAAATTCTGGAATTTAATGGAGAATCTGACCATATCCATGCGCTCATTGAGTTTCCTCCAAAGTTGTCTGTATCGCAGATGGTTAATGCTTTAAAAGGAGTCTCTAGTCGTCGCTATGGTCAAGCAGGGTTTAAAAAGCCTTACGGAAAGGACGCTCTGTGGAGTCCAAGCTACTTCACTTCAACCGTAGGCGGCGCACCTCTTGAAGTCTTAAAGAAATACATTCAAAAGCAAGAAAAGCCCTGCTAGAAGCACGGGGTTTTAAACCCAAAATTTTCGATAAATATGTTTGCAATCTTTTTCAATAAATATTTCAAATATATTTTGATTTCAGGTGCTATCTGTTTAACAATTGTTGCTTGTGTCAATTTTTCTCAATCTGAGAAATTAGTATCTGAGTCTGGAAAGCTATCTCAGTCAAGTCAATCGTCACAAGTCGGTGTTCCTGCTCAAAAGACAGTTTTGGAAATCTGGTGGGATAAAGGCTTTAATTCTGAGGAAGATGAAGCTTTACAACAATTAATCAACAATTGGGAACAGCAAAGTGGTTATCAAATTAAGTTGTCTTTTTATGGAACTGATGAACTGTTTAAGAAAGTAGAAAGACAATTGCAATCGGGAGATTTACCAGATCTAATTGCCATGTTTAAAGGAGAAAAATCTCTGACAGCACGTTTGGCGTGGGAAGGAAAATTAGCAGATGTTTCTACAGTAATTAAACCGATTGAAAATCTTTATACTAAAGACGTTTTAAAGACAGCTAATCTCTACAATGATGTTGAAAAAAAACGTAGTTATTACGCGCTGCCTATTCATCAGGCGACTATGCACGTTTATTACTGGCGAGATTTTCTAGAACAAATTGGTTATAGTGACAGTGATATTCCTAAAGATTGGGATAATTTTTGGAAATTTTGGCAAAAAGCTCAGGATGAACTGGAAATAAAACAAAAAACTAAGATTTATGGCATGGGTTTGCCTTTATCAATTGAAGCAGGAGATACTTATCAAACTTTTGAACAAATTTTAGAAGCATACAATATTCCTATTCTAGACGCACAAGGAAAGCTAAGCGTCGATCGCCCAGAGGTACGTCAAGGTATTATTCAAGTTTTAGATTGGTATAAAGAATCTTACCAAGGGGGTTATTTTCCACCTGAAGCTTTGCAATGGTTGAATCCAGATAACAATCGTAGTTTTCTGAATCGTGATGTTTTAATGACGACTAATGATACTCTTTCTATTCCAGCAGCAGTTCGTCAAGATCCCGATACTTACAAGAAAAAACTAGGTATTTTGGAGTTACCTAATAAACCTAATGGTGAACCGATGCGTTACTTAGTTACAATTCAACAAGTAATTTTGTTGGCTGATTCAAAACATCAAGAAGCAGCAAAAGACTTTCTGACCTATTTAATTAAACCAGAAATCAATGGTAACTTTTTGAAAGTTGCAGGTGGTCGTCACTCACCAGTATTAAAATCTGTTTGGCAAGATTCTTTTTGGAAAGATCGAAAAGATCCACACATTTTCACTGCTACCCATACCTTTACTAAACAACCACAGCGAATTTATTACACTTATTTAAATCCTGCTTATAGTATTGTTTTGAAAGAGAACGTCTGGGGTCAAGCTTTAAAGAAAGTGTTAGTAAATAATACTTCAAGTGAACAAGCAGCCGATAGTGCGATCGCACAAATTAAACAAATTTTTGCTCAATGGTAATCATAAAGAACTTGATCACTAACAACATTCTTCTCTAGTTCTTCTCGATTGAGTTATAGGGTTATTTTCTTAAAATGTTAACTCATAAATTTCAAATGAAATTGAACGAAACGCATTTAAATGTTAATTAAGCCAAGAAGCCGTTTTGGTTTTAAGTATAAATATATTTTTTTGTTTGTATGTATAGTTTTAATGATCATTGGTTGCTCGAATCGTCCTCAACTAATGCGATCGCCAGAAAGTCAATTTCCTTCTCAAACTTCTACTTTAAATATTTGGTGGGAAAAAGGTTTTAATTTAGAAGAAGATGAAGCTTTTCAAAAACTGGTTAAAAACTGGTCATCAAAAACTGGTCATCAGGTTAAATTATCTTTTTATACTACTAACGAATTATTAGAAAAAACTGCTAGAGCCTCACAAATGCTAGAATCTCCAGATCTAGTGTTAAGTCAAACAGGAAATTTGACTTTGTATCCTCGTTTAGCTTGGGAAGGAAAATTAGCTGATGTTTCAGAACTAATCGAGCCTGTTAAAAGTTTATATGATGAAAATGCTATCAAAGCAATTACTTATTACAATCAAGTAGAAAGTAAGGAAAGTTATTACGGGATACCGATTTATCAAGCCACTATTCAGATTTTTTACTGGCAAAAATTACTAGCAGCTTTAGGTTATTCTCAGCAAGATATTCCGCAAAATTGGGATGATTTTTGGCAATTTTGGCTTCAAGTGCAAAATCAATCCAAAAAGCAATTACAAAAAAATATTTACGCTTTAGGATTTCCTCTTTCAGTTGCTTCGTCAGATACTTATTTATTGTTTGAACATCTTTTAGAAGCTTACAATCTTACTTTAGTAGATCGCGAAGGTAACTTATTAGTCGATCAACCAGAAATTCGTCAGGGAATTATTCAATGTTTAGAGTGGTATAGCAAATTGTACCAACAAAGTTATATTCCTCCTGATGCAATCAATTGGTTGAATACAGATAATAATCGCAATTTGCTCAATCGGGTGGTAGTAATGACTCCAAATGTCACCCTTTCTATTCCTGCTGCGGTTCGTCAAGACAACGATATTTATTACAATCAATTGGGAATCTTAGAATTTCCTAAAAAACCTAATGGTCAGCCGATGCGTTATTTGTTATCAATTAAACAGGCAGTAATTCTTAGAGATTCAACCCATTCAAACCTTGCTAAAGAATTTTTACGCTATTTAATTGAACCAAACATACTTGCAGAATATATCAAAGCTTCTGGGATTAGGAATGTACCAGTTCAAAAACCTCTTTGGCAAGACCCCTTTTGGCAAAACTCACAAGATCCATATCTAACTACTACCACAAAAATTTTAACCAAATGTCCAACTCGGTTATTTTATACAGAGCGAAATCCAGCTTACAGTGTAGTATTAAAAAATAATGTTTGGGGTAAAGCATTGACTAAAATAGTAATTGATCGGATTACTCCTGAACAAGCAGCCGATAATGCGATCGCAGAAATCAAACAAATTTTTGCTAATTGGAATTGAGCGAAGCTAACAAACCAATTATTATTTGAGGAAAAAACAGCAAGTAAAATTAACTAGACAAGCAGCCGAATTATTAATAAGCACCAATGAAGCTATGGCAAAAATCTCCAGTCGATCAAGTTGTCAATTACTTTCTACTGTTGGCACTGATAACGGTTGGAGTAGTGGGAGGAGTAGCTTATTTTCGAGCTAGACAAGCTTTACAACAATCTGCTTTTAATCGTCTTAGTGCTGCTGCCAACCTCAAAGAAGCTGAGATTACCCGTTGGTTTGAAGATCAACAACGAGATTTTTTATTAACTACTCAATTACCAGAAGTCCAAAAAAATTTAAAAACTCTTCTGAATCATTCTGTTGTTAACGAGCAATATTTAAATGCTTATCAAGAAATTTCGCAATATTTAACAGAAGTAGTTAAAATAAAGCCAAATTTACAAGAAATTTATATTTTAGACCGTAGTAACAAAATTTTGCTTTCTACTAATAAAAAAAGAGAAGGAGAATATGAAATTCTTGCCAATATTACTTATGTAGAAGAAGTTAAATTAGGAGATAATTTTTCCCCTATTTTTTATGTCTCTCCTTTTACAGGCAAACCTGCAATCACTCTAGCTAAACCCATCCGTAACCAACAACAACAACGTCAAGGAATGCTGTTGATTAATCTTAATTTAGAAAGAATAGACCGCATTGTTCGGGAACGTACAGGATTGGGTGATAGTGGTGAAACTTATTTAGTTGGCTCTTTAGTGAGTAAAAATACTTTTATTTCTAGAGACACAAAAAGCGAACGTGACTTTCCTGATGGAATCAGCAGTCCAGGAATTGATGCAGCAATGAGCGGTATGAGTGGTTATGGAACTTATAACAACTATGCCAATTTCCCTGTCTTAGGAGTATATCGTTGGCTTAATGACCAAGATCTGGCTTTATTAGTAGAAATTTCTATCGATGAGGCTTATGCTCCTGCTCGTCAATTAGCCAGCACAATTATTTTAGTAGGTTTAATATCAGTTTTAGGTTTATCTGTTGGTGTTAACTGGTTATCGCGACAATTAACTTTATCTCGTCAACAATTGGAGATCAAAGCTAAAGAAGCAGAAACTGCTAATCGTGCCAAAAGTTTGTTTCTTGCCAATATGAGTCATGAATTGAGAACTCCTCTAAATGCAATTCTCGGTTTTGCTCAGTTAATGGAACGAGATGAACGTTTAACTTCTTCACAACAAGAATCTCTGGCAATTATTAATCGTAGTGGCGAACATCTTCTTAATTTGATTAACGATGTTTTGGAAATGTCGAAAATTGAAGCAGGAAGAATAGTGATGAATCAAGAATCTTTTGATTTACACCAGTTATTGCAGACGATTAGAGAAATGTTTCAATTTCGTGCTGAATCAAAACAACTATCTTTTAATTTTGTTCTAGCTTCTGATGTACCGCAATATATTGTGAGTGATTGTCGTAAATTACGTCAGGTATTAATAAATTTATTGAGTAACGCGATTAAGTTTACTGCACAAGGAGGAGTAACTTTGAGAGTTACATCAGTTGTTGCTACTGCATCTTTGACAGTTGAATCAGCCACAAAACCCATAACTATTTATTTTGAAGTAACTGATACAGGAAAAGGTATTGCACCTGAAGAGTTAAAACAATTATTTCACCCTTTTGTACAAACTGCTACTGGCATTGAATCAGAAGGAGGAACAGGTTTAGGGTTATCTATTAGTAGCCAATTTGTGGAGTTAATGGGAGGAAAGATTGAAGCTAAAAGTAAAATTGGAGAAGGTTCTAGTTTTAGTTTTTACATTCAAGCAACTCTTAGCGATGCTTCTCTACTCAAATCGAAATCTGAAGTTAAAATCAAGCATCTTGCTCCTAATCAACCTGATTATCGAATTTTAGTAGTGGACGATCAAGAAGCTAATTGTAAATTACTTGAAAAATTACTACAAACAGTAGGTTTTCAAACTCGGATCGCTCAAAATGGTCAAGAAGCGATCGCAATTTGGCAAGCTTGGCAACCTCATCTGATCTGGATGGATATGCGAATGCCTGTCATGGATGGCTATACTGCTACTGAAAAAATTAAGCAGCAGCATGATTGTAATACTGTAATTATTGCTTTGACAGCATCGGCTTTTGAAGAACAAAGAGCTAAAATTTTAACGGCTGGTTGTGATGATTTTGTCCGCAAACCCTTCCAAGAAACAATTATCTTTGCAAAAATGGCGCAGCATTTAGGTGTGAAATACATCTATCAAGAAGAAACAAGATTGAATTCTACTTCTTTAGTGACTACTGAAGATTTAAGCTTTATGTCCGAGCAATGGGTTGAACAACTTAAACAAGCTGCGATCGCTGTAGATGCCGATAGTCTGACAGAATTGATTTCTCAAATCCCTGCTACTCATCAGTCTGTAGCTTTACAATTGACAGAATTAGTTGATAGTTATGACTTTGATGCCATTATTGATTTGAGCGATAAAACTTTACCAATCATTTCTATCATAAAATAGAAACAAAATAGGTTATTTCTCTAATTTTTACTTTTGTACAGACGTAAAATGTTGCGGTGAGATCCTGCGCCACGCCAGTCGCTCCACTTGGGGATACCCCAAGACCGCGCTGGCTCACCTGCGGGCGCAAAGGAACGCTCACCAAGACACGTCTCTACTTTTTACTTCTTGCTTGTAGTTTACCAAGCACAAAAACTTCTATAATTTATTTGCCACCGTAATAAAAAGCAATTTCTTTTTCTTTAAGAGCAGCAAAATCGGCATCAATTAACATTTGATTGAGTTCTTCTTGAGCAATGTGTTTTGCGCCAATACGAACAATACGAGAACGCATAGTATTGCTTACACCACTTCTTTGCCTTCCTGCTTCTAACCCCATTACTTGGTTATATAATTCTAGTTTCTTGGCAGGAATTGGTGAACCATCCAAATCTATGCCTTGTGCGATCGCATTATCTACTGCATCAGCACCTTTAGTATCTGCCATAATTGTCATCATTTTATAACACTCAAAAGTATTGTATCAGGAAATAGCAACAATACTCTTGTTTACACCTATATTTAATTACAGTAGTTTTCGTGCTTGGTAGACTACAGGCAAGAAGTAAAAGTAAAAAGTAGAAAACAGAAGGTAACCGTAATTACTTAATATTTTTTTTACTACAATTAATCAATTTATTTCAGATTGATAAATATCTTGATCACTCAAATATATAGATCTAAATCATCGGCAACTATTTTTTTTTAATGATTATAGATAAATAGGTTGCTCAAAATTTTGTTATGAAAACAATCAATATTGTAAGAAGTATTCTTTCCTTTTTGTCTTTTAGTTTATTGATCGAAATTAGTCCTGTTTTAGCTGAAAATTATCAACTGGTTGGCTATTCTGATGATGGACAATATACCGCTTATGTTGATATTGATTCAATTGTTGATTCAGGTAATACGACAAAAGCTTTTATTCTTTGGAAAGTAGTTGAAGAAAACGAAGAAAGAGAAGAAAGTTCATTTATGGAGTTTAATTGTTCTGAAAATCAATGGCGAAGTATAGATATTCCTAATTCCCAATGGCAATTTGCTTCTCCTGAGTCTATGGGAAGAATGGTACAAGAAACTGCTTGTTCTTATTCTGATAACTATTCTTCTAATTAAACTAATTGCATTTATTTTAGAAGCGATCGCTATAAAAATTATGTATGATTAGAGTAAATCAATAACTCTTTTAACCAAACTATAAAACTAATAGTGATCGCTCTATCATTAGATAATACTTTTGTCAAAAACATAAAAGAAAATAAATCTTCAGCTAAAAAAAAGGGCGAAGGAAATTCGCCCCTACAGAAATAACAAAAAAATCGTTTATCAGAATTACCGCATGGTGACAAATTCTTCTGCCGAACTAGGGTGAATAGCTACAGTTGCATCAAAATCAGCTTTAGTTGCACCCATATTAACTGCGATCGCAACACCTTGAATGATCTCAGCAGCATCATCTCCTACCATATGTGCGCCGACTACTTTATCGGTGTTGGTATCAACGATCAATTTCATGAGGGTTTTTTCTGGCAAATCTGGCAACGTATAATACATAGGACGAAATTTACTTCGATAAACTTTGACTGCCTCTCCATATCTTTCTCTTGCTTCTGTTTCAGTTAACCCAACTGTACAAGCTTCTGGACTAGAAAATACAGCAGTAGGAACGTTATCGTAACTCATTCGATAAGATTTATCACCATAAAAATGATCAGCAAAAGCCCTTCCTTCTTTGATCGCTACAGGAGTAAGATTAATGCGATCGGTACAGTCGCCTATTGCATAGATATTTGCTTCGGCAGTTTGACTTTTTTCTCCTACTGCGATCGCGCCTTTGACTACTTCAACTTTAGTATTTTCTAAACCCAAATTTTCCAGGTTAGGAATTCTACCTGTAGCTGCCAAACTAACTGCATCGGCAACTATAATTTCTTCATGATTGTCCAAAGATTTAATGGTAATTTGCAAACCTGTTTCAATTGGTTCAATCTTCATATGGTCGCAATCACAGTTAGTGATAATGCGAATCCCTTTATGTTGCATTGCGGTTTGAATTTCTTCTCGAATATCCTCATCAAAACCTTTCAAAATTTTATCTCCACGGATGACTTGCGTTACTTCAGAACCCAAACCATTAAGAATGCAAGCAAACTCAACCCCAATATAACCACCACCAATAATCACAATTCTTTTTGGTTGTTTTTGAAGATGAAAAATATCATCAGAAGTCATCGCGTGTTCGATCCCGGTAATAGTATCTGGTTTAGTTGGTTTTCCACCCACAGCAATTAAAATCTTGTCAGCAGTGACTTTTTCTTCACCAATAGCAATCGTATGGGAATCAATCAACTGTGCATAACCGTTAAAAAGTTTAACTTGAGAATTATCTAACATTTTTTGATAGATACCATTGAGACGAGTCACTTCATTATTAACTGCCGTAATCATCTTTTCCCAGTTAAAGCTAGTTTCCCCTACTGTCCAACCGTATCCAGATGCTGCTTTAAAATTGTCAGGAAAATGGGAAGCGTATACCATCAATTTTTTGGGAACACAACCACGATTGACACACGTTCCACCAAGACGATTAAATTCCGAAATACCAACTTTTGCGCCATATTCAGCAGCGCGTCTGGCAGCAGCAATTCCTCCCGAACCTGCACCAATAACGAATAAATCAAAATCATAACTCATTTTTATATACTCCTTAAATTTGTTGATTAAAATTCGCTTTAACAATTTAACTTTACATAAACTTCATAAAATTCTTTTGTTTTTCAGTGATCTTCCTAATTTCATTATGTTTTTAGTGATTTACGATTATTGGATGATATTTCTAGTCAACAAAATTATTAAGTATTATTAAATTTTAAACAAGTCATGAAGTCGCAACTTATTTCATTAAACAATATAGGATTAATTTTAATAGGTACTACTCTATTGAGTTTTTTCCCCATTCAATCTGCTCAATCTTTTTCTGTAACTATTGGAGAGCCAGACATACCAACTTCTGCTCAATCAGGCACTTTTATGATTGATTTTGATGATGGTAATAGTACCGTTACCAACTCAGGCATAACTTACACTTATTCAGGTGACTATCAAATACTTGATGCCGATACCAATGGTGGTGCCAATAATACAGGAAAATACATCACCAATGGGCCGGGAAGTAATGCAAGCTACACTATTTCTATTGATGCTGACCAAAAATATTTTGGGTTTTGGTGGTCTGCGGTTGACCCTGAAAACATTATAGAGTTTTACGATAATAATAACTTAGTATTTAGCTTTAATAGTGATAATCTCCTAGCTTTCATCCCTCCTAATTCAAATGTAACTGCTATTAATAATGCGCCATACGATACAGACTTTTTTTACGGTAATCTTGGCAATAATACAGGTGAAGCATATTTGTTTATGAATTTCTATGCTCAAGGCACTGAAGTTTATGACCGTATTGATATCTATCAAACTGATAATACTGGGTTGGTTCAAAGTGACAACCATACTTTTTCAACAACTCAATACACTGCAACTGGCTATGAAGTACCAGTTCCTTTTGCTTTTTCCCCTGCTTTAGGATTATTGCTATCTGGAGGAGGCTGGCTAGGAATTGGATATTTTCAAAGAAAAAAAGCAGTAGATCAATAAAAAATCAATAACTAATTAATTGTGATAATTGGCAATTACAAGATTTTTACTAGCAATTGCCAATCTTTTATTATTAATTATTGATTAATCAAATGGGCTTCTAAGAACCAAAGACGCATATCAATAGTCCGAGAAATTTCAGTATACATATCTGCAGTGTCTGCATCGCCTAAGCCATCGGTAGTATCAATTGCTTCTCGAACGTGTTTAGCGTAAGCTGCATAGCGGTCTGCTAAAGCTGTAATATGTTCAATTCCTCCCACTGCATCAAGAGGATATTCAGGTAAAATTGATTCTGCTGCTGCAACACGGGCGGTTCCTAAAGCAATTCCACCGAGGGCTGTAGCTCTTTCGGCTACCATATCGATATATTCTTCCAATTCTCCTGCTAATTCGTCAAAGAGTTCGTGTAATTGATAAAAATCAGTTCCTTTGACGTTCCAGTGTGCTTGTTTGACTTGGGTTTTAAGGTCTAAAGTAGCAGCCAAACTTTTATTCAACAGTTCGACTACTTTCTCACGTACCTCAGTAGCTAAATCGATGCGAGAAGAATAGAGTTTTTGTTTAGAAACAGTGGAAACCATATTTTTAGTTCTCCTTAAATAACCTAGGTGTGATTATTCTATAAACAATTAACAATGAACAATTACTAAGAATTGAAGCAGCAAGTTGCTGAGAATATCTTTGTGCGATCGCTTCGCGCCTCGGCGTAGCCGAGATCGCAGTTTCTGTCCCAGGAACGATTAAAGAAAAGGTCGTCGCTGCTAGCATGACGCCACCGCCTAATCCTAATAATATTCCTTGCCATTGTTTTTTAAGACGAGCGATAAACAAAATTGGTAACGCACCTACTGCTGTACCTAATCCTGCGAGTAGACTAGCAACAAAACCTAAATAAATCGTTCCCATACTTTTTTTCCCAAACTAACTGTGGGATTAATAGTTCAAAGTAATCAATCAACTATCAACTCTGAACTATCAACGCTGATTATTTTTTTGCTTCTTTTAAATACGCCAACATATTATCGGCATCAGAAATATCAAACGGATCGAGAGGACAATTGTCACCAAATTCACCCTCGATAAACATTTTTTCAATCTTGCCGTCATCGACTACCATTGAATAACGCCAAGAACGCATTCCAAACCCAAGATTGTCTTTGTTGACTAGCATTCCCATTTTACGAGTAAATTCTCCATTACCATCGGGAAGCATAAATACTTTTTTAATGCCTAAACTCTTTGCCCACTGAAACATTACAAACGCATCATTAACCGAAAGACAGATGACTTCATCTACACCTTGCGCTTTAATATCCTCGTACAATTCTTCGTAACGAGGTAAATGGGTTGAAGAACAAGTTGGGGTAAATGCGCCAGGTAATGCTAATAAAACTACTCTTTTTCCACCAAAAATCTCTTCTGTGGTTTTGTCTTGCCAACGGTAAGGGTTTGGTCCTTCAATGGATTCATCACGTACTCTTGTTTTAAATACTACGTTAGGAACTCTGTCTCTCATAAAATAATTTCCTTTAAATTTAACTCGTACTCACTATGAGTTTTCTTTAAATTAATCATACTCATAACGACTATGAGTTGTCAAGGAAATTGTTTGACTTAGTTAGATTAAAAACATAGAGCAGGTAAACTGCCTTTAAAAAAAATTCTATCGAGGACAGTTTATTTGATAAGGGGTCGTTTATACCGTCTGACGTTCTACGGAATTGCCAGAAATCCAAAATGAATTGGAGTCATAGTCTCTTAGCTTTTGCCCCCGAAAGCTTGTCATTGTCTAAATTTTAGAGGAATAGATGAAAGACAAAGTTTTAAAGAATCGCTATCATCTTTTAAAAACCCTAAGTAAAAGTAATTTTAGTCAAACTTTTCTAGCAAGAGACACAGCCATAACTTCAAAACCTCGGCTATGCGTAATCAAAAAGTTAATAGTCATTGACAAGCATAATACTCGATTACTTGAGAAAATAAAGTTACTGTTTGAACAAGAAGCAGAAATTTTAAGAATATTGAGTCAAAAAAATCGACAAATTCCGCAAT
The DNA here is from genome assembly GCF_000317575.1 of Stanieria cyanosphaera PCC 7437. Classification (NCBI taxonomy): domain Bacteria; kingdom Bacillati; phylum Cyanobacteriota; class Cyanophyceae; order Pleurocapsales; family Dermocarpellaceae; genus Stanieria; species Stanieria cyanosphaera. The sequence goes on from NC_019748.1 coordinate 2,298,169, forward strand.
TTTATGACTATTTTGTCGAGGTAGGAAACTATTATTTAGTACAAGAATGGATTCAAGGAATAACGCTACAGCAAAAACTACAACAGCAAGAAACAATTCCACCAGAAGAGGTAAAAAGAATCTTAGTACATTTTTTGCCTGTGCTGGACTATATTCATAAACATGGTATTATTCATCGCGATCTTAAGCCGAGTAATATTATTCTACGTTCTGGCGATCGCTTACCTATACTAATTGATTTTGGTGTTGCTCACAAGGTAACTCCTCAAGTAGAAAACAACAAACAGCTTTATTTTTCTACAGTAGGTACTCCTGGTTATATGTCTTTAGAACAGGCAATGGGACAAGCAGATTTTAGCAGTGATCTTTATAGTCTAGGTTTAACAGCAATTCATCTACTTACAGGAAAAGAACCACTAGATTTAAGATTTGATTTAAATAGTGAAGAAATTTTTTGGCATCAAGAAGCAAGTAATTTTGATCAAGATTTAGTCAAGGTAATCAATCGTGCGATTAGTTCTAATCCTAGGCAACGCTTTTCTTCGGCGAAACAGATGCTAGCAGCATTACAAAGTTCATCGTTCAAATTAAACCTAACATCTTCAATTAACACAGTTGATACTTATTCCCAGCCTCAAACAATTCAAAAATCTTCTTTAAAAAAACCAAGAAAGCTACTGTCTTTAATTTCAATGATTGGATTAAAAGTTGCAATTGTTATTTTGGGTTTAAATAATTTTTTACCAAAACTAATTAAACAACCAACTGAATTGTCGGTTTCTTTGTTGTCTTCACCAATTGAATTACCACCTGTAGTTTCTTCGGCTGTTACTGAAGCTAAAATCACTAAACAACCGAATATTTTAAGCAATTTGCCTCTTTTTAGACCAGGAACTTCAGAAGAGCAAGTTTTACAAACTTTAGGAGAACCAATCTGGCGTAAACAAGGCTATTGGCATAATAGTATTGCTTGGTCATATCAAGATGTTATGTCCGATGGTGTAGATTTGGGATATTTATTTGATACTCAGACAAAGAAATTGCGTCAAACGGAAATTGCTTTTCCTGCTTCAACTGATCTAGAAAGTTTACAACAAGTTTTAAGCGGTTTTTTAGGAGGTAATACTCCAGATCAAATCAATCAGGGATTAAAACAAGTTTATTTTCGTAAAATGGATCAGCATTTATTTACAGTTGGTAACTTAAAAGGAATCATTCAACGTAATCAACAGAAGCGTATTTATATTGGAGTTTGGGAAGCAGATTTTCATTAGATTGGTTGGATCAAAGTTTTTCTTGGACAAACTGGCTGAGTTTTTCGGTAACTAAAGCATTGCCTTGGGGACTTAGATGAATATGATCGCGGTATAAAAATTCTGGTTGAGGAAAATCTTGAAAAATTGGTAAAAAATCAAGATAAATCAAGTTTTCAGTTTTAGCAAAATCTTGAAGCCTTTTTCTAGCTTCTTTTTCGTAATCTCGCTGTTCCTTTTCCTTCGTTTCTCTCAGTAAAGGTGTCATTGCCACGATAAACTGAGTATTTTGCTCGGTAGCTAAGATTTTAATTTCTTTAATTGCTGTTAAAATTTTACCAACGCGATCGCCTGATTCTTGTTTAATTTTTTCAAACTCAGGAATTGATTGATTTTTACCAAACTTTTGATTGTATAACTCAATTAAAGCTAAAGGCGGTTTCTGATCTGGATAATTCTTTTCTCTGCCAACAGGTAAAGGAGTTGGTAGAATACCAAACAAATCATCTGTATTAATTACTAAAATTAAAATATCGGCTTCAAATAAGCCAAAACGCTGCAAATAAGCTAATTGATTGCGAGGACTCCAAGAATTAGCTGAAACGTTTAATACTTCTACTGTTCGATTTTGAGCCAAATTAGTCTCGATTTGCCTTTCTAATAAAGTAGAAAGAGTTTCATCTTGATCTGTCCACCAACCTCCATTAACGATTGAATCACCTAGCAACATGACACGAAAAGTGGTAGCAGGTTTATCAGACGCGATCGCTTCATTCCGCATAGAATATTGATTAATTAGTATCTGATTACCCATTCTACGTAGCTTTTGATTGGGTTTGAGCAAGTAGCCGATTTCTTCGTCGGGAATATACAAAGGAGGATTGCCTAATCCCCATAACAATCGCAAACCACTTTCGACAAGAATGACAATTCCCGTCACACTAGCAAGGATAATCAAAAAGAGCTTCATCAAGACCTACAACAATCCTAATTAATATTGACAAATTGACATCCCGATCAGGACTCCACCCTATAATATAAAGGTCAGTTAAGATAACGTCATTACGAATATCTCATGTTTTGGAAATAAAGTTCCAAAGAGATGTTCTCTAATTAAACTCCGAGCAAACTAGTCTATTGTTTTGTAGCTTACAAGCGATCAGGAGCAATACATTATGTCAGATCTAAATCGTGGAATTATGAAATTTGATGGAGCAGACAAACCAGTTGTTGTCGCCGTCTCCGCAGCTTTAATTTTTGGGAGCATTCTGGTATTGATTGTGTGGGCAATTAATTCTGCTTACGCGATTAACTAAAAAATTTTTCATTTTTAGGAAAAAAATAGAAAAAGGTATGCTACTATAAACAACTGTGACACAAAAAGGGTCGATGCCCGAGTGGTTAATGGGGGCGGACTGTAAATCCGCTGGCTACGCCTACGCTGGTTCAAATCCAGCTCGGCCCACCAAAATTAATTTAAACAAGTTAATAAAATTGCCCTCGTAACTCAGGGGTAGAGTACCTCCTTGGTAAGGAGGAAGCCACGGGTTCAAATCCCGTCGAGGGCTTCTTGTTGTAAAAATACTTAATAACTTAATAAGTAATAATATAGACGTCTAATTATTCACGGCTCTTAAAAGGAGGGGCTGTCGCCTGTGGTTTCCCAGGCGTAGAGCAACGCCCCGTTGCCGAGTCGCCCGTTGCGCTAGGGTAAACCGCGTAGGCTTGCGGGCTGCCCGTGTTTTGTATCAAATAATTATTTATTTCAATAATGCCTCTCCACGTCGATATAATTCCCTGGCATAATCTGTCCAAGTTCCTTGTCCCCAATAACGGAAACAACTAGTTTCGACTAGCATGACATACAACAAAGCTTCCAAATATTCGGAACTTTGAGTAATAGAAGCATTTTGGGCAACTAAAGCATCATATTTTTGATGAAACATGGCACTGAGTTGATTCATTGGTTCGAGAACATTTTCGTAACCTCTTACCCAACTAAGATCGTTTGTCCAAGATGCCCCATCCATGTGAAATTGATGATCAGTTTCGTTTAAGTCCTGAATTGTTTTGGTTACTGCTTCTGGAGTTGCTTGATTAGGAGCTACTCTTTGCCAAATTTTATGTTGTCCGACAGCTTGACAGGTAGGATAATCTTCTTCTTTGACTCCTGCTGCTTCTAACAATTCAATGTATTCTGTCCCATTAAAACCAACCACATCACTATTACTATCTTTAATTTGATACCAAACAGGTTGAAAATCACGGGCATATTCATTCATCATTACACCGCCATTTTCGCCGTCAGCAATTTGAGTAACACAAGCAGGAACAGTGTGATTACCGAGTTGCTGTTTACCTCTGCCTTTAGCTTCGTGGTAAGGTTGCATTTGAGCGACTAATTTAGTGTCTGAACCTTGGGTTTTAATTAAAGCAGTAATACTAATAGTTTCCCCGTGAGAATTACGCGCAATTAAACAATTAGGAACATACTTATCATCGTGCCATAGTCCCGAACCATCTAACCTTTCTACCGAATGTTCTTGTACCATTAACCAACGATAACCACATTCTTTAAGAGCTTTGATGTATTCAAACAGAGTATCAGGATGATTAGGAAGATGCATTTCTGGAAGAGAAAAACCTTTTACCCGTTTGAGGGCATCAAAACCAAACACGGCAGCAAAATAATGTTGCCAAGCTTGAATCTGAAGTTTGATGTCAGGAATAGGAGTCGAGGGAACTACGGCATGACTCCACATAGTTCCTAAAAATTCTACATAGGGTTGATAATTTGGATCGCAGGCAATTTTTTTAAGGTTGTCAAGAACATCATTACGTCCCATTTGATGTAAACCCCAAAGAAGATTACCAGAATAGTCCAGCATAATCCGAGGATTGCAACCATGATTAACTAATTCAGGAATCCAATCTCCCATGCGACTATAACACCAAGCAAAGACACCAGCATTATGATTATCACCTTCTCCTTGATGTTCAAACATATATTGGAGATTACTAATTAATTCTCCATTTGCCCCTGCGGGAATAGTGGGTTGGTGCATATGAAGAGCGCAGGCAAACCCAGCTTTAATTTGATCCAAGTTTAAATTTGTTTGGGGTAAAAAAATAGGTTCGTTGTGATTTACTATCTGTTCAATTTCTGCTTCCCAACCACAGATATTAGGTAATCCTGATCTTGTTACTTCTAAAACTTTGACAGACTGTGCTGCTGCAATCATGATATTTTCCTTTATACTTACTGTTTGATGGATAACTTTTCCTCACACCAACAGCGAAACTGATCCAGTCCGATGATAAATAACAATACTGCTGAAAATAACTTAAGATTTAATTAAAATTAGCTATTTTCATAACGATGAAGTACAGTCAAGACTTTGGCATTTGTTGATGGTTAATTATTCATCATCGATCGCTCATAACTGATAAATGATAACTGATAACTGCATTATGTCTTCTCCTCCGATTCAATGGTATCCCGGTCATATTGCTAAAGCGGAAAAACAACTCCAAGAACAACTCAAACGAGTTGATGTTGTCTTAGAAGTTTTGGATGCAAGGATTCCTGTTGCTTCCCATCATCCCCAAGTAGCTGATTGGATTGGTGAGAAACCAAGAATATTAGTCTTAAATCGGGTTGATATGATTCCCAACGAAACTAAACAAGAATGGATCACCTGGTTTAAAGAGCGAAGAGAAAAACCCTATTGGACTAACGCTAAAGCGGGAAAAGGAATTAAAGCAGTTAAATATGCTGCTCAAGATGCAGGGGCTGCTATGAATCAACGCCGACGCGATCGCGGTATGCGTCCTCGTGCTGTACGGGCGGTAGTAATTGGTTTTCCTAATGTGGGTAAATCTGCTTTGATTAATCGTCTGGTGGGGCGTAAGGCAGTTGCTAGTGCGCGTAAAGCAGGAGTAACTCGTCAGTTGCAATGGGTGAGAATTTCCGATGAAATTGAGTTATTAGATGCACCTGGAGTGATTCCTTGGCGATTGGAAAATCAACAAGATGCGATTAAGTTAGCTATTTGTGAGGATATTGGTGAAGCTGCCTATGATAATCAACGAGTAGCTGCGGTTTTTGTGGATTTGTTGGTAGAGTTGGGTTTTGCTGAAGTATTACAATCTCGTTATCATCTCGATCCTTTGACTATTACAGGAGAAAGTTTTATTCAAGATTTGGCAGACAAAGTTTATCAAGGAGATAAAGAAAGAGTAGCTCGCCTTTTACTGCATGATTTTCGCACAGGGGCAATGGGGCAAATACCCCTGGAATTACCAAATGAATTTTAGTATGGTTGAGTTTTGAAAGAATTTATTGCATACGCATCTTTAATAGCTAAATTAATCATGCCATCTCCTTGATTAACCAAAGGGTTTTGATTATAACCAATCACAATGCCACTGACGCTAGCTCGAATTATCGATTTATCTTCACCAAAGGCATCAGTAATAAAACCCAATGGTTGTTTTTTTTCTACCTGTTGACCTAAACTTACTTCACGGTGAAAAATTCCCCCACGAAAAGCTCTAATCCATTTACTTTGTCGAATTTCGACTGAAGTAATTGGCGGTGGAAGTTGGGGAAATTGAGCCATCCCCAAATATTGCATCACTCTTAAAACTCCTGTAACTCCTACTTCAATAGCGTAAGGTTCAAAACGTAATGCTTCTCCACCCTCATAAAGTAAAACAGGAATACCTTGATTAGTAGCAGCTTGACGCAGTGAACCATCTCTGGTGATAGCGTGCATCATAATTGGTGCATTAAAAGCTTGAGCGCAACAATAGGTTTCTGAATCTTCTAAATTAGCCCGAATCTGAGGTAAATTCATGCGATGAATAGCTGCGGTATGGAGATCGATTCCATGAGTACTATGCTTAACAATTTCCCTCATAAATAAATTAGCCAACCGAGAAGCTAAAGAACCAGTCTCCGAACCAGGAAAAGAACGATTTAAATCTCTTCTGTCAGGAAGATAACGAGATTGTTCAATAAAACCAAACAAATTAACGATAGGAACAGCAATCAAAGTCCCAGCTAATTTTTCTGGTTGAACTTGTTCGATTACCTGACGAATAATTTCAACTCCATTAAGTTCATCCCCATGAATAGCTGCACTCAACCATAACTTTGGCCCTGCTTGTTTACCATTAATTACCGTAACTGGCAAAGATAACATGGTTTGAGTAGGCAAACGACTGACTGGGATATCTAGTCGACGTAATTGTCCTGGTTCAATAATTTCTTTGGCAATTTCAATTAGATTGACTTCCAATTGTTTTCCTAATTAACTGGTCGTTTTTACAATAAAAACACGGCTTTTGTTAAAACCGCGCAAGAAAGTAATTTATGATTTTACCTTAATATTGAATGCGATCGCGTACCCGTTTGCGAAGTTGCTCGGGATTATTGGTAGGGGAAGCATTTTTGGCAATAAAATCGATAATTTTGCCTGCGACATCCACTTCTGAAGCTGTTTCAATTCCTTCTAATCCCGGAGAAGAATTTACTTCCATTACTACCGGCCCATGATTAGAACGAAGTAGATCTACTCCTGCGACACTTAAACCCATTGCCTTAGCTGCTCTGATTGCTGTACTTTTTTCTTCAGGAGTCAATTTTACTTTTTCTGCTTGACCTCCTCGATGTAAATTAGAACGAAATTCACCTTCTGCGCTTTGCCGTTTCATAGCTGCAATGACTTTACCACCAACGACAAAACAACGTAAATCCGCACCTTTAGCTTCTTTTATATACTCTTGAACTAAAATATTGGCATCTAACCCGCGAAAAGCCTCAATTACTGATTTAGCAGCTTGATAAGTTTCAGCTAAAACTACACCAATTCCTTGAGTACCTTCTAACAACTTAATTACTAAAGGTGCGCCTCCTACAGTTTCAATCAAACCATCAATATCTTGGGTAGCATGAGCAAAGCCTGTTACTGGTAAACCAATTCCTTCCCGAGCCAGAATTTGCAGACAACGCAGTTTATCGCGAGAACGAGAAATCGCCTGAGATTCATTCATGCTAAAAACTCCCATAATCTCAAACTGTCGTACTACTGCCGTACCATAAAAGGTTTTTGACGCACCAATCCGAGGAATAATCGCATCAAAATCTTCCAAAGGTTTGCCATTATACACAACCGATGGTCGATGGGAGGCAATATTCATGTAACAACGCAGATAATTAATCACCCGCATATCATGTCCTTGTTGATCTCCTGCTTCTTTCAGCCGTTTAGTAGAGTAGAGAGAAGGATCTTGTGACAAAATAGCTATTTTCATTTTTTAAATTATTTTTTCTACTCTTACTATTTTTCTGGATGATGATAACTTTGAAGAAAAGATTTTCCTGGATCGACTAAAAAGTGATGACGAATAGCTTGTCGACCTAATAACATCCGAAAACCCATCACATCTCGATTAGTTAAGGTTAATTCAATTTGCCATTGTTGGTCACCTAATTGTACTGTAGTCACAACTACTGGTCGAAGTTGGGCGTGTCCACCAGAATTCCTAATTTGTCGATATTCTAATAATTCTGCTTCTGTTGTCACCGTCTGTTTACTATTTCGCTGATAAGGATGGACTTGAAAACGCAACATTTGTTTCCCATCGCGTCGAAATTCTTCTACGTGAAAAGTATGTAATGCAGAAGAGCGCGCACCTGTATCGATTTTAGCTTTGATTCGGTTGATACCTAGTTCTGGTAGAGCGATCGTTTCGCGCCAACCAATAATTGCTAGCTGTTTAAATTTAGATTCAGGAGAATATGTTTTGTTCTGTTTCACCTGCAATTAATTTTTGGTTGTTAGTTTTCTAGATTGAGCAAGAGTGGCTCTGGTCGAAAGTAATCCGTCACGGTTTGGTTTTTCCTATCTCTCTATCTCCCTAATTCCCTACTATTCTACGATTTTCCCAAGATAGAAACAGCCCAGGCTTTGAAGGGGCAAAGTAAATTAGCCCCACCCCCGGTCGGCTTGTACGCCCCGTCAAAAAAAACTTATTTTCTGCGGTTCTGATTAAATTGAATCATCTGTCGCTATTATAGGAAGAAAGAGAGAATTAGTTTAACTCCTATCAGGGTCACGCGGTGTACCGAGTGACTAAATCCAAGCAAGGTTAAGCTTGCAAAGACAGAATGACCCATACTTTGATTGTTTTTGAGCAACAATATCTGCTCAAACTATTAGTAAGCTAGAAAAATTAAGCTTTTTCTTCTTTCTCGCTTAAGAAAAATCGGCAGATTGGCTGACACCTCTTGAGTAAATTAACGGAAGATTTTCAATAACCTTATTGGATATTCTGTCAAGAAGAAAGAGGTATTAGCCTAAGAACCAATACCTCCAAGTCCCACGAACTGTGAACTGTCAGTCAATTAGTTTTGACTGCTCAACTGACTTAGTCTCACGATATCTAATTTATCCTGAAAAGGCACAAAATTCATGTTAATCATGAGATAATTAAAATATCTTGAACAAAAAAAGTTGGGATTTGATTGTAATTTATTAATATTAAAGACTTAAAAATCATTTAGCTTGGTTCTACTAGTTGTAGTGATTAAAGGTTTAATCAAGCAATTTTTACTAATTGAAAAGAGCGTTTGGCTTGGTAATCGCTGCTTTATTTTAGGCTTGCTCGCCCTTGGCAATTAAAGCTTCTGGATGGCTAGTTCCTATTAAAATTAAACTAGAGTTAATAGTTTATTTTATTTTTATTTAAACAATAATTCCCCAAAAGCTAAAGATATTCTTAAAAAATAGTTAGTTTATAATTACTCAAGAAAACTCAAAATATTTTTTGGTTCTCATGGAGTGTAAAAAAACACTATTGAACCAAAGATTTAAGTTTGTTGAAAATTTTATTAATTAAAAATAAATATTTCCCTACATCAGTTCGATTGATTGCTAACTTCTAGTTTAATCTTCGAGTCTCGGCGAAGTTGAAATCGTGTCTACTAAAATATGAAAGCCAGTAAAACCTTAGATGCTATTGTTATTGCTCCTGAAAAAGGTGAAAAACCGACTAATTTACTTGTCATGCTTCACGGTTGGGGTGCTAATTTGCAAGATTTAGCTCCCTTAGCTCAAATGTTAAATTTACCAGGGTTTGAATATATTTTTCCTAATGCACCTTTTGCTCATCCTCAAGTACCGGGGGGAAGAGCTTGGTATGCTTTAGAAACCAGTGAATATGATGGTTTATTAGAAAGTCGAGCAATTTTATTTGAGTGGTTACAATCCTTAGAATCTAGTACTGGAATTCCCCCAGAAAAAACGGTTTTAGCTGGTTTTTCTCAAGGAGGAGCTATGACTTTAGATTTAGGACTATCTTTTCCTTTTGCTGCTTTGTGTAGTTTAAGTGGTTATTTACATTATCATCCCCACCAACAAGATGTTTTTTTACCTCCAACTCTGATCGTACATGGTAAACAGGACCCCGTTGTTCCTCTACAAGCTGCACAAACAGCTAGAGATGAATTAGCAGCAATTGGATTAGCGATTGAATATCATGAGTTAGAAATGGGGCATGAAATTTTACCATTAGAATTAGATTTAATTAAACAATTTATTACTGCTCAAATTAAAAATTAGTTTTCGTAAAGAATCGTTTCAAAACACAATTGTCCCACTTCAACTAAAGCATCACTAGCAGTTTGATCGGTTTGTGAGGCTGCTGTTAATTGTTTAAATTCTTCTAGAGTATATTTCTGTTGAAACTTTTTGAGTGTACAGTCACATAAAGTTTTTGCTTCTGGTTCAAGTAATCCTTCTTGCATAGAAGTTTTAACGCAATTTTGTAAATATTCACTGATGTATTCTGGTGGATAAGTATTAGTTTGGAGTTGGGATTGATTGTCTTGAGCTACTGCTAGTAAACTATTAATATTAGCTAAAGAAAAAAAACCTAAAAAACTGACTATTAAACTTACCTTGCCTTTCATTGTTTACATCTCTAGATTAACCTTAAATAGATTAGCATTAAGTTACAAATTTGTGAGTTAATTAAGTTCTTAACTTATAATCATAATTAAAAAATTTCGAGCAGATTTTTTTTACTGCCTGCTTAAAATTTAAAGTATAAATTCCTAGTTTGGGTTGAACAAGTTCCTATGCTATTGCCAAACAAAATCATGTTATAATCTCTATTTAAATTTATTTAAGTAAGTCAGCTTAATTTCCTAACTTCAAGGAAAACGGAGGAACCGATTTAGGGGCATATCTCTATAGTTTAGTTAGAGAAGAACATCTCTCAGTTCTAGCCCGTCAGCTAACTTCGTCGGCATTGAGAGGAGACTGAAGGGAAAGCATTTTTTAAGTAATGTCTCAACCTATTTCAGTGCATCCTAATTATTTGACTTGACTCTAAGTTAAATTTCATTTTTTGTACCGATTTTGAGGCATTGCTGATGAAATTACAGGAAATTTAGTTATTAAACTTAAACAATCTCTGAGCAAAATTTATGTTTTGTGGCATTTTGTTGTATGTAAATCTAGAAAAACTGTGAGGTTTTTTATTTTTGGCAAACTGTCGATTGTTTAAATAAGACTTTGTATCATTAAATCATTTCAAAATATAAGAATTCTCACTTTTAAGGCGTTTTGGTCAAGAGTATTTTTATAACTATAGATTGAATGCGGTTCAATCAAGTTGTTTGAATATTTAATACCTAGCTAAAATTGCCTTATAAAAAAAACAACAATGAATCTCAGATTTTCTCAAGATATTGAATCTCTTCTTCAAAGATTGTCTGATCAGCCTCTAACTCTTAGGCAAATTTTGGCAGAAACTTCAGAACGAGGATTTAGTCTAAGTTTAGGTTTGCTGGCGTTGCCTTTTCTTTTTCCTATGCCTCCAGGATTATCTACTATTTTGGGGTTGGGTTGCTTAATTTTGGCAGTCCAAATGGCAATGGGAAGAAAATCACCCTGGCTACCTAAAAAAATAGCTCGATTTGAATTTCCTCGTAAATTCAGTCTAAAACTACTGCACAATGCCAAACGAGTAAATAAATTTTTAGGAAAAGTTGTTCGTCATCGCTGGTTGTCAATTGCAGAAAGTTCTTCTGTCTGGCGAATTAATGGCTTTTGTATTGCCTGGCTAACAATTTTGCTCATGTTGCCAATTCCTTTTACTAACCCTATTCCTGCAAGTGCAATTTTACTTTTAGCAGTGGCTACTTTAGAAGCCGATGGTTTGTTGATTTTCTTTGGCTATGGATTAACCGTATTGAATACTTTATTTTTTGGTTTTATTGGTTATGCCCTTTGGCAAGCACCTCACTTGTTACCCAATTTATTTAGATAAACAACTAATTACCAACTATGAATGTTCCTAAAACTTCCTTCGTTGCTTCTGGTTCAATTCCTGAGATTAGTAAAGATTGGCATACTTTGAACGTTGAAGAATCCTTAGCAATTCTTACCAGTGATTTTAATCAAGGATTAACAGCGAAGCAAATTGAGCAAAGAAAGCAAGCTTTTGGTACAAATGAACTAAAAGAATCTGGCGGTCGCAGTGCTTTAGTAATTTTATGGGAACAGTTTACCAACATCATGTTAGTGATGCTGATTGCCGTGGCAATAGTATCAGCAGTTTTAGATTTTCGTCAAGGCACATTTCCTAAAGACGCAGTAGCAATTTTTGCAATTGTGATTGTCAACGGAATTTTAGGTTATTTACAGGAAAGTCGGGCAGAAAAAGCTTTAGCAGCCCTAAAACGTCTTTCTGCTCCCCAAGTGAGAGTGATTAGGCAAGGAAAAACTACTGAAATTCCTGCCAAGGATTTAGTACCAGGGGATATCATGCTGTTAGAAGCAGGAGTACAAATCGCTGCCGATGGACGTTTGCTAGAAGCCCAAAACCTACAAGTGCGAGAATCGACTTTAACAGGAGAAGCAGAAGCAGTCCTTAAACAAGCTGATGTTATTTTACCTCATGATAGTTCTTTAGGCGATCGCATTAATCTAGTTTTTCAGGGAACGGAAGTAGTTTTAGGCAGAGCTAAAGTAATTGTTACCAAAACAGGGATGGACACGGAAATCGGTCATATCGCTGCTATGATACAGAGTGTAGAAACCGAACCGACTCCTCTACAACAAAGAATGACTCAACTGGGAAATGTCTTGGTAAGTAGTTCTTTGGGTTTGGTTGCTATAGTGGTGATTGGTGGTGTATTACGAACAGGATGGCAGTTTTTTGAACAATTGTTGGAAGTGTCGTTAAGTATGGCAGTTGCCGTTGTTCCAGAAGGATTACCTGCGGTAGTGACAGTTACCTTAGCCATTGGTACTCAAAAAATGGTGCGTCGCCATGCTTTAATCCGTAAACTACCAGCAGTAGAAACTTTGGGTTCGGTAACTACGATTTGTTCCGATAAAACTGGAACTTTGACTCAAAATAAAATGGTAGTGCAGAAAGTTGAGACAGGTTCTTATCACTTTAACGTAACAGGAGAAGGTTATAACCCTGTAGGAGAATTTTTAAGTAAGCAGCATCAGCAACTGCAAACCGAACCAGAAGTTCAACAACTAATGCTTGCTTGTGTAGCGTGTAACGATGCTCTACTACAACAGAAAAAAACCCCCAAACAAACAGAATGGCATATTTTAGGAGATCCAACTGAAGGCGCGTTACTCGCTTTAGCTGGAAAAGCAGGAATTTTTAAAGAAAATCTAGACAGTAAAATGCCTCGGATGGGAGAGTTTCCTTTTTCTTCTGAAAGAAAACGGATGTCTGTGATTGTTGATAACGGAGACGGAACAAGCTCTTACTCCATGTTCACCAAAGGTTCACCAGAATTAATTTTAGAATGTTGCGATCGCATTTTGCTTAAAGACCAGTTAGTTCCAATTACTGCTGAACAAAGACAGCACATTCTAACTGAAAATGACGGCATGGCAAGTAATGGTTTAAGGGTACTGGGTTTTGCTTACAAACCTCTAAGCAGTGTTCCCGACGCAGAAGATCAAGAAAATACTGAACGGGAATTAGTTTGGTTAGGTTTAATTGGAATGCTTGATGCACCTCGTCCCGAAGTTAAAGAAGCTGTCAAACGTTGTCGAAGTGCAGGAATTCGTCCTGTGATGATTACAGGAGATCATCAATTAACTGCTATGGCGATCGCATCGGAACTAGGTATTGCTAGTCCCTACGAGCAGGTATTGACAGGACAAAGATTACAGGCAATGTCTGACTTGGAATTAGAAGAAGCGGTCGATCAAGTAAGTGTGTATGCTCGTGTTTCTCCAGAACATAAACTTCGGATTGTTAAAGCACTTCAAAAACGAGGTAAGTTTGTCGCCATGACAGGGGATGGAGTCAATGATGCACCAGCCCTGAAACAAGCTGATATCGGTATTGCCATGGGTATTACAGGAACAGATGTCAGCAAAGAAGCCAGCGATATGATTTTGTTGGATGATAATTTTGCTACGATTGTGGCTGCGACGGAAGAAGGCAGAGTAGTTTACGATAATATTCGTCGTTTTATTAAATATATTTTGGGCAGTAATATTGGTGAAGTTTTAACGATTGCTGCTGCACCTTTGATTGGTTTAGGTGGTGTGCCACTCTCTCCTTTACAAATTCTCTGGATGAACCTAGTTACTGATGGTTTACCTGCGCTGGCATTAGCAGTAGAACCCGCCGAACCCAACGTGATGAAACGCCCACCCTATAGTCCCAGAGAAAGTATTTTTGCTCGTGGTTTAGGACTTTATATGGTCAGAATTGGGATTATTTTTGCCATTCTTGCGATCGCACTGATGGTTTGGGCTTATAATCACGCTCAAGCTGATGGTAATCCAGAACGCTGGAAAACTATGGTTTTTACAACTTTATGTTTAGCACAAATGGGTCACGCCCTGGCAATTCGTTCTGATACCCAATTGACTATTCAAATCAATCCTTTTTCTAATCCCTATGTTTTAGGAGCAGTTACTTTAACTACCATCTTACAACTACTTCTAATCTACGTTGAACCGTTACGTAATTTCTTTAATACTCATTGGTTGAGTCCTACAGAATTAGGAATTTGTGTCGGTTTTAGTCTGTTGATGTTTGTTTGGATTGAATTTGAAAAGATTGTTTTACGTTTGTTGAAAAAGCGAGGCTAAATCAATTGAATCTAAGTTTTTATTTCTGCCCTCTGCCTTTTGACAATAATTTATGTTCACAAATCAAATAGGATTGCTATATGAAAATAGTGCTTTGTCTATTGATTTCAGTAATGCTTATCTTAGGATATGGACTTCAGCCAGTGGAGGCTAAACCAGTCCAAACCGATGCAGTACTAGTCTGTTATTCTGGAGGTCAAGAAATTGTCCGCAAAACTGTTGTGGAAGGTCCTTTTGCCGATGAATACAAATTTGCTCATGAAGTTAAAGTTATTGATGAGCAAGGAGAACATCAATTAAATTTTGCTGGTGGACTATGTATGATTGATCGTGGTGCAGTTGCGCTAAAAAGCCAGCCCAAACTAAGCGATCGCCTTAGCTGTTATTCTGGAGGTAAAAAGGTGATTGATTTTGAAGTTTATGGTCGAGAAACAACTGTTGATGAATATCTAGAAGGAAGAACTTTTGTAGCCAAAGCTCGTGGCAAAGCCTTTAATTATGATTCTCTTCATCAATATTTAGTTTTTGGTGGGGGCGCGTGTTTGGGAGAAGAAACCTAGAAAAAAAAATAAGTAGCAAATTTGACTACCCGTTTTGAAAAAATGTGTTAAACTTCTGTTTAAATCTAGAGTAAGTTAGCCTAATCCTTGCTTAATAAAATAAGCAAGAGCGGGGGAACCAAATTCGGGGCGTATCTCTATCGATGTAAATAGAGAAGGACATCTCTCAGTCCTAGCCCGTCAGCTAACCTCGTCGGCTTTGAGAGGAGACTGAACAGATAGCACTATAATTGCTGTTTTCAGTATCCTTGGCTGCTAAATACTCTCTACATTAAGCTGTCTCGGGGTTCTGAAAATTATCTCAATTGGGATAATTCTAAATGATACCTAGGATAGCCTAGCTAGTCATTAGGAGAATCAGTATATGTTTAACATTGGCGATCGCGTTCGACATAAAGCAACTGGCGAAGTAGGTACAGTCATCGGTTATGGACATCAGTTTGTTAATGATTTTTACTTGACCACCATCATAGTTAGATTATTGAATTCTACAGTAACCGAATCAGTAGTAGAAGATTTATATACTGAATGGCTTGGTTGGCAGAATGATACTCCACCAAAAGCCGAGCGAAATCTATCTAATTGCTTATATGCAGCCTAAAAAGTTGCAAATATAATACGTTGATAACAAGCCTAATTCTGAAACAGAAACGGGGGAACCAAATTGGGGGCTAATCTCTATAGTTATCAGTAGAGAAGGACATCTCTCAGTCCTAGCCCGTCAGCTAACCTCGTCGGCTTTGGGAGGAAACTGAAGGAAAATCTTTTAACAAATTATCCTCATCAGTATTCCTTAATTGTACTGGTTGAATCTATATTTTAACTAATGGGGGTAATATAAATGAATTTATCAACCCTTGCTGTAGCGGGGCAAGTGGCTTGGGGACGTATCAAGCCAGTAGTTGTTCGAGACACTGTTTTACTACCAGCAGCAGGATTTTTAGGATTAATTGCTGTTTGGTGGGTGATCGCTTTATTTCGACCTGAATTAATGCCCACACCTCCACAAGCATTGATGGAGAATTTAGATTATATTTTTCATCCATTTTATCGTAGAGGACCAGGAGATCTTGGTCTTGGTTGGTTATTACTAGCTAGTTTACGACGCGTTATTATCGGTTTTTTAATTGGGGCTGCGGTAGCTATTCCTGTAGGATTTTTAATTGGGATGTCGAGAAGCGCAATGTTAGCGATCAATCCCCTAATTCAAGTTCTCAAACCCGTATCACCGTTGGCGTGGTTACCGATTGCCCTAGCTATTTTTAATATTGCCGATCCTTCTGCTATTTTTGTTATTTTTATTACTTCCTTATGGTCAACTATTATTAATACTGCTCTAGGAGTATCTAGCGTCCCAAAAGAATATCAAGACGTAGGACAAATGCTAGAGATGCCAGCCTGGAAAAAAATTGTCAAAATTATTCTGCCTGCTAGCCTACCTTATATTTTTACGGGCTTACGGATTAGTTTGGGGATTGCTTGGTTAGTAATCGTGGCAGTAGAAATGCTCACAGGTGGAATTGGCATTGGCTTTTTTGTCTGGGATGAATGGAGTCGTCTCAATCTTAGTTCGGTGTTTTTGGCTGTATTTGTAATTGGTATAACTGGCTTGATCCTTGACTACCTTTTGGGATTAATCCAAATCTGGGTAACCCATCGTCCTGCTAGTTCTTAGTTACTAGAATCAGTCAAGAGATAATTTGGAGTATTGAGATGAATCAAAAACTAAAACGTAGAGCCTTTTTACAAGGCTTATCCGCAACTGCGTCGATGATGGCAATTTCTGGTTGTGCTATTAGTGGCAGTAAAGCTCCCAAAGTTTTAACCGAGGAAGCTTTAGCAGTTGAACCAATCGTCAAACCTGAAAGTTTAGAAAAACCCAATCTAACTATTGGTTATGTTCCTGTTAACGACTGCGCTCCCTTTGCTATAGCTTGGGAGAAAGGTTTTTTTCGCAAGTATGGCTTGAATGTAACTTTAAGTCGCGAATCAAGTTGGGCAAATTCTCGTGATGGCGTAATTTTTGGTCGCCTCGATGCTTCTCCTGTAGTTTCTGGGGCAGTGATGAATGCTAGAGCGGGTGCTGAAGGCGCGCGTCATGCTCCTTTATGTGCTGCCATGACTATTCACCGTCACGGTAACGCCATGACTATGAGTAAAGAGTTATGGGATGCAGGTATTCGTCCCTGGCAAGATTATCAAGGAGATTTGGAGCAATTTGGCAGCGATTTTGCTGGTTATTTTCAAAAAGCTCCCGAACAAAAGCGAGTTTGGGCTGTAGTACTGAGTTCTGCTATTTATGAATACTTTGCCCGTTATCTAGTAGCAGCTACTGGATTAAATCCTGACGAAATGTTTCGCATTATTATTACTCCTCCACCCCAGATGGTTACGAATATGCGGATCGGAGCGATGCAAGCTTATATGGTGGCAGAACCTTGGAATACTCGTGCTATTTCAGGCAATGAGGGTATTGGGTTTACTTTTGCTCAAGGAAGAGAACTTTGGCGAGGACATCCCGATCGCCTTTTGGCAGTGATGGAATCTTTTATTAACGAGAATCCTAAAACTTATCGTTCTTTAGTCAAGGCGATGATCGAAGCTTGCCAATATTGCAGTAAACCAGAAAATCTCGAAGAAGTAGCCCAAATTATCTCCGAGCGTTCTTTTACTGGGGCAAAACCTGAATTAACTAGAGCGGGAATTGTTGGTGATTATAACTATGGTGGTTTTGATGATCAGAAGCGGATTGTTAAAAGTCTAGACACCACTCTCTTCTTCGATCTTCCTGCTGAAGTTTCGAGTATTCCTAACGATCATTCCACCTTTTTATGGCAGTCACACAATCTTTGGTTGATGACTCAATCGACACGTTGGCAACAAATTCGTCAATTTCCCAAGAATGCTGATCAAATTGCGCGGATAGCTTGGCGAACGGATTTATATCGAGAGATTGCTGGAGAAATGGGCATAAAATGCCCGACAGAAGATTATAAAGTTGAGCCAGCCGAAACATTTATCGACAATAAAGCTTTCGATCCTAGCGATCCAGTTGGTTATCTCAATAGTTTTAAGATTAGGGCGAATGCACCTGGTTTATTTTTTATGTCGTAAATTTTTTGTTGAAAAATATTTTAATTTTTAAAGGAGTTAACTATGTTTTATTCCAGCACTTTTACTAGTAATACCTCTACTAATTACAATTCAGAAGAATTTTTAGTGATTGAAAATCTAGTTAAATCTTTTCCTCAACCTGATGGTAGTCGGACGGTAATTCTTGATGGAATTAATTTAACGATTGGTGCAGAAGAATATATTTCCGTAATTGGTCACTCTGGTTGCGGTAAATCGACTTTATTGAGAATAATTGCTGGTTTAGATAAACCAACCTCTGGAATGGTAACTCTAGAAGGAAAAGAAATTCGTAAGCCTGGTGCAGAAAGGATGATGGTTTTTCAAAGCTATGCCCTACTACCTTGGCTAACTGTACGAGAAAATATTCGTTTGGCAGTAGATGAAGTCTTAAAAAAAGCTACGCGTGCCGAAAAAGTCAGTTTAGTTAACGAGCATATTGCAATGGTTAATTTAACTGCTGCTGCCGATAAATATCCTGATGAACTTTCTGGGGGGATGAAACAAAGGGTAGGAATTGCCCGTGCTTTGATTACTCGCCCGAAAATGTTACTGATGGATGAACCATTTGGAGCATTAGACGCTTTAACTAAAAGGAAACTGCAAGCACAAGTACTAGAAATTTGGGAAAATCATCGACAAGCAGTCATGATGATCACCCACGATGTAGACGAAGCAATTTATATGTCCGATCGCATTATTTTAATGACTAATGGTCCGGAAGCAAAAATTGGAGAAATTATTACTGTACCTTTTGACCATCCCCGCGATCGCGCCTCGCTACAAAATTCTCAAGAATATTATGAGATTAGAAAAAAAGCTTTAGATTTTCTGGAACACTATAGTTAATTGTGGGCAATTAATGGTAAAAACAAGTGACCAAAATGAGCGAACAAGATCCTTTTGACTTAAATCGTTTCATCAACACACAAAACCAAGTTTTCGACCGCGTTTTGGCAGAGTTAAAAAATGGTCGCAAGCGATCGCATTGGATGTGGTACACATTTCCTCAGCTTGACGGATTAGCTCAAAGTACAACTTCAAAATATTACGCCATAAAAAGCCCCGAAGAAGCGATCGCCTATCTTAATCATCCAGTTTTAGGAGCGAGAATTTTGGAATGTGCAAATACGATTGTTGCCATTGAAGGAAAAACAGTTTCAGAAATCTTTGGTTATCCTGATGATCTCAAACTTAAATCGTCTATGACATTATTTTCTGAAGTTTCCGCAGAGCCTATATTTATTCGTGTCCTTGATCGGTATTTTCATGGCGATCGAGATGATAGAACACTTCAACTATTAAAAAAGCTCAAAAATACAAAATAATTTGCTCTTATTTTTTTACTGAGTGATCGATTGAAGCGTAAATCATGGGATAGTGTTGTTGCCAGCGATCGCAACTAGCGCACTCAACAATAACGCCATTAATTCAATTACAGTTAAAGTCCCAAAACGCATCTGTCGTTTTAATAAAGACTTATGTTGCAGAGGCCAGACACAGACTAAAAGCTCCGAAAGCTAAAGCTACAATCATTCCTGTAAGTCGGTCTTCATGATAGAACCAAGCAACGATGGGAGCGAGTAAAATTGTGGCACTAATTAAGAAGGTATTGATTTTTAGCGATCGCTCAATTGGCTCAAATTCTTCAGTCTCGATCAAATTTAGATGCTTTATTTGGTTCTTATGATGATGATAAGAAGGAAGCACAAAGAATTTAAACTTGAGCAAAAAAATCGATCTTGCTGTTTGAAACAAGACCGACAATTAATTAAAAATCTTTATTCAATCTAATTAGCAGGAGGATTAGAAGCCGAAGGACGACGATTAATAACTTGGTCGATTAAACCATATTCTTTTGATTCTTCAGCAGACATAAAGAAGTCTCTTTCGGTATCTTCTTCAATTTTTGACAGAGGCTGTCCTGTATGATCGGCAAGATGTTGATTTAATTTTTGTTTGAGATAGAGAATTTCTTTTGCCTGAATTTCAATATCTGTAGCCTGTCCTTGTGCGCCACCTAAAGGTTGGTGAATCATGATTCTCGAATTGGGTAAACTCATGCGCTTACCTTTGGCACCTGCACTTAGTAAAAATGCACCCATTGAAGCAGCTAACCCAATACAAATTGTACAGACATCAGGACGAATTTGATTCATGGTATCAAACATTCCCATGCCAGCAGAAACCGAACCACCAGGAGAATTAATATAAAGATAAATGTCTTTTTCTGGGTCTTCGGCTTCTAAAAAGAGTAACTGCGCAACTATTAAGTTGGCGATATCGTCATCAACTTGCTGTCCGAGAAAGACAATTCTTTCACGCAACAGACGAGAATAAATATCAAAAGCGCGTTCGCCACGACCAGAACTTTCAATAACTGTAGGAATCATGAAGTTTTTTTTATTGCGGTTTGTTTTGATTGTAACTAAATCAGTTCCCAGTAGAGACGTTGCTTCGCACCCTTCAGGAACATGAAACGTCTGTACACTCTTCAAAAATTAGCTGTTCAACTTTTTGAATTGTAGCCTTAAGATCGTCATTGACTAGACAATGCTTAAACTCATTTTGGGCTGCTATTTCTTCTTTTGCTCTACTTAAACGACGAATAATAGCTTCTTCTGAATCTGTTCCGCGTTTTCTAATTCTTTGTTCCAATTCTTGCAAAGAAGGAGGCAAAATAAAAATACGTTGGGCAGCAGGAAAAATTTTTGCGATCGCTCTAGCTCCTAGCAATTCAATTTCTAACAGAACCAATTTACCAAGCTGGATTTGCTCTTCTACTTTTACTTTAGGAGTACCGTAATAATTACCTGCATACTCCGCCCATTCTAGTAGTTCTCCTCGATGTATCATCGCCTCAAATTGAGACTGATTAACAAAGTAATAATCTTTGCCATCGATTTCCCCAAGGCGGGGTTTTCTGGTTGTAGTTGAAATTGAGAGATAAATCTCAGGGTGTCGTTGGAGGAGCGATCGCACAATTGTTCCTTTGCCGACACCACTAGGACCTGTAATGACAATGAGTTTTCCTGCTACCATTTTTTAATTGCTATTAGCTTGGGTGTCCTTACTACCCACAAAGCGGTGTGCTACAGTTTCTGGCTGAATTGCTGATAATACCACATGAGAAGAATCAGTGATAATTACTGCCCGAGTTCGACGACCATAAGTAGCATCTACTAATTGTCCTCGTTCTCTCGCTTCAGTAATAATCCGCTTAATTGGTGCAGACTCAGGACTGACAATAGCAATAATTCGATTAGCCGAGACTATATTTCCGAAACCAATATTGATTAATTGTATATCCATAATTTTGAACTGCCATTAACTGTAATGAAGGCAATTGAGAAAATATAATCATAATGTTATAGATAAAAATCCAGCTTTACAAGCTTAAAAGTCATATAAACAATGATATTTAACTAATTTTTAGCTTTTTTTCAGTTTTTCTTACTACCGCCTTAAGTACAATCTTTTACCAACGCCAGCAAACTCAATGCTTGAACCTGTTAAATTGCTAATGATTGATTTTTTTGATTGATTATTATGCAACCTGTAGACTATACCACCTTAATAGCTGTTAGCAGCGATCTTAAAAGTAATTGGTTACCAGCGAGGATCGAACAAGTTTATCAACGCGATCGCTATACAATTAATCTTGCTCTCCGTAATCTTAAAACTAGAAAATGGTTGACTATTGGTTGGCATCCTCAAGCAGCAAGAATTTGTCTTGGTTCTCCTCCTCCTCGTGTTCCTGATACCTTTACCTTTAGCGATCAATTACGACATCAACTCAATGGTTTGGCTTTGATTGAAATTGTTAATCTTGCACCTTGGGAAAGAGTCTTAGATTTGCAATTTGCTCAACGTCCTGGAGAAGAACCTTTATGGCATTTATATGTCGAGATTATGGGTAAATATAGTAACGTCATTCTAGTTGATGCTAGTGGACAAATTGTAACGGCTGCTCATCAAGTTAATGCTAACCAATCTAGTCTGCGTCAAATTCAAACGGGACAACCTTATCAAATACCACCACCTTTAACGGGAACGATACCTAAATTGCAAGAATCGAAGTCAAGTTGGCAAGCTAGAGTAAGTTTAATTCCTGGTAAACTCCAACGACAGTTACTTAATTCTTATCGAGGTTTAAGTCCTAAAGTTGCTTCCGAAATAATTGCAGCAGCGGAATTGTCTCCAGAACAAACAACGGAAAGTTTACACTCTTCTGATTGGCAACAGTTATTTAGATATTGGCAAAAGTGGTTACAAACTTTAGCTACTTCTGCTTTTAAACCTGCTTGGTTTCAAGATGGTTACACTGTTCTTGGTTGGCAAGATTTAGCAACTGCCGATAATATTCATCATATTTTAGACAAATATTATACTCAGGAGTTAGAAAAACAAGAATTTCAGCAGATTAAACACCAATTAAGCCAGAAAATCACTAATCTTCTCAAAAAACTTCAACAAAAAGCAGATATATTTCGTCAACGTCTCGAACAATCGGATCGTTCTGAAGAATATCGTTCCCAAGCTGATTTATTGATGGCGCATCTTCAGCAATGGCAACCTGGAATGAAGTCGATTACTTTGGCAGATTTTGCTACAGGTGAACCAGTTAAAATTCCTCTTAATCCAGAAAAAAATGCCGTTCAAAATGCTCAATCTCTCTATAAAAACCATCAGAAACTCAAACGAGCAAAAACTACTGTTCAACCCTTGTTAGAAGCTGTGGAGTCAGAAATTAACTATTTACAACAAGTTCAAACTGCTCTGAATCAAATAGAAAATTATCAAAACTCTGCCGATCTTCAAACCCTAACTGAAATACGTGAAGAACTTATTCAACAAGAGTATTTACAAACAGAACGACAACCAAACCGTTCAGTCGATCAAGATTCCCAACCCTATCGTTATACAACACCTTCGGGTTTTGAATTATGGGTAGGTAGAAATAATCGTCAAAACGAACAATTGACGTTCCGTATAGCTGGAGATTATGATCTGTGGTTTCACACTCAAGAAATTCCTGGTAGTCATGTTTTACTGCGACTTCAACCAGGTGCAGTACCCGATCAAGCTGATTTACAATTTTCTGCTGATTTAGCTGCTTATCATAGTCAAGCAAGAGAAAGCGAACAAGTTCCAGTCGTTTATACTGAACCCAAAAACGTCTACAAACCAAAAGGAGCGAAACCTGGAATGGCAATCTACAAGCGGGAAACAGTGATTTGGGGTCGTCCGCAACAAAGTAAAAAACTTTTAGTATAACAAATTTGACAGAGTTACCTTTAATTTTTATTTACAATTTATCGTATCTACTGTTACAATTCTTATTAGGAAATTTCAATAGTTGCCAATCGAAAGGAACGCGCAGCTAGGATTTCTCCAGGATTATACGACAACAACAACAATTTAAAAGCCAGCGACGCGATCGCTGGTATTTTTTTGATTGCTTTATTAGTAATTAGTAATTACTAACTGATAAACGCTATAAATTAATTTAATCTTTAATAAGGCCAAATCCAGTCGCGAATTTCTGGCAGATCTTCTCCGTATTTAGTGACGTAATGCTTATGTTCAATTAATTTGTCGCGAATTTCTTGCTTAACATAGGCAGCAGTATAACCCAAATGAGAAACGCGATCAATCACATCTGCAACCAAGTGGAAACGATCTAAATCGTTAAGTACCACCATATCAAAGGGAGTTGTAGTAGTTCCCTCTTCTTTGTATCCTCGAACATGAAGATTTTTGTGATTGGTACGGCGATATGTTAAACGATGAATTAACCAAGGATAACCATGATAGGCAAAAATAATCGGTTTGTCGGTAGTAAAGATCGAGTCAAAATCTTTGTCTGATAAACCGTGAGGATGTTCAGTTTCAGGTTGTAGAGTCATCAAGTCAACCACATTGATTACCCTAACTTTTAATTGAGGGAAATACTGACGCAATAAATCTACCGCAGCTAGAGTTTCTAAAGTTGGCACATCTCCTGCACAAGCCATCACAACATCAGGTTCACTACCTTTATCGTTACTTGCCCATTCCCAAATACCTATACCAGCAGTACAGTGTTTAATGGCTGCATCCAGATCCAAATATTGTAATTCTGGTTGTTTTCCTGCCACAATCACATTGACGTAGTTACGACTCCGCAAACAATGATCGGTAACAGATAATAAAGTATTGGCATCAGGGGGAAGATAGACGCGGATAATTTCTGATTTTTTATTAACTACGTGGTCGATAAAACCTGGATCTTGATGAGAAAAACCGTTATGATCTTGTCGCCAGACGTGAGAGGTTAGCAGATAATTTAAAGAGGCAATTGGTCTACGCCAGGGAATTTCTTGACTGGTAGTTTTTAACCATTTGGCGTGTTGGTTAAACATTGAATCAATAATATGAATGAATGCTTCGTAACAAGAAAAGAAGCCGTGACGACCAGTTAATAAGTAGCCTTCCAACCATCCCTGACAAGTATGTTCACTCAAAATTTCCATCACTCTTCCTTGAGAAGAAAGATGAATATCTTCAGGAATTATTTCTGCTGTCCAAACTCTTTCGGTGACTTCAAAGACTGAACTAAGGCGATTGGAAGCGGTTTCATCAGGTCCCATCAAACGAAAGTTTCGAGGATTAAGTTTGATGACATCTCGCAGAAAATTACCCATCTGACGAACTGATTCCGCCGTAATTTTACCTGGTTGATTGACTTCAACTGCATAATTCCTAAAATCTGGCATTTTTAAGGCTTTTAACAAAATACCGCCATTAGCATGGGGATTATCTCCCATTCTTCTAGTACCTTTGGGGGCAAGTTCAGCAAGTTCAGGGAGAAAAGTTCCGTTTTCGTCAAAGAGTTCTTCTGGTTTGTAACTCTTCATCCAATCTTCTAACAGTTTGATGTGGTCTGGATTACCTGCTAAATCGGCAAAAGGCACTTGATGCGATCGCCATGAACCTTCGGTTTTTTTGCCATCTACTTCTTTTGGTCCTGTCCAACCTTTGGGACTACGTAAAACAATCATCGGCCATTGTCGACGTTTGGTAAAACCATTTTGACGGGCATCGGTTTGAATTTCTTTAATTTCGGCAATAACTGTGTCTAGTGTCTTTGCCATCAAGTTGTGCATATCGGCAGGATCTGAACCTTCGACAAAATAAGGTTTGTAACCATAGCCAATCAAGAGGCTTTCTAATTCTTCATGACTAAGACGGGCTAAAACAGTAGGATTGGCAATTTTATAACCATTAAGGTGCAAAATCGGTAAAACAGCCCCATCAATAACGGGATTAAGAAATTTATTGGAATGCCAACTAGCAGCTAATGCCCCAGTTTCAGCCTCACCATCTCCAACAACAGTTGCGACGATTAAATCAGGGTTATCAAAAGCAGCCCCATAAGCGTGAGAAAGGGCATAACCTAATTCTCCTCCTTCATGAATCGATCCAGGTGTTTCAGGGGCAACATGACTAGGAATACCACCAGGAAAGGAAAACTGTTTGAAGAGTTTTTTCATTCCTGCTTCATCTTGAGCAATGTTGGGGTAGTATTCGCTGTAAGTTCCTTCTAAATAAGTATTGGCTACCAAACCTGGCCCACCATGACCGGGACCTGCAATATAGATTACATTCAAATCTTGGGCTTTAATTACGCGATTGAGATGAATGTAAATAAAGTTTAACCCTGGTGTTGTTCCCCAATGTCCTAATAATCTTGGTTTAATATGTTCTAGTTTTAAGGGTTCTTTGAGTAAAGGATTATCGTAAAGATAAATTTGTCCTACGGAAAGATAGTTAGCTGCGCGCCAATAAGCATTAATTTTTTGAATTTCTTCGGGATTTAAATAATCTTTTGCCGAAGCAAAAGTTGGTTTAGTTGGTGTGAATGTCATGATTAATTACTCCTACAATTAATTTTGTTGATTTTGTAGTTTCAAGCTGAATCTCGCCATAAATATTTTCTTAGGGGAAGTTTGAAAATTTTAGGTTGTAGAGTTTTCCTCAATTTTGGTCATAAAATTAGTTTGGATTTGATTAAATGGTCAATTCAACCTAAAAAAAGCTGTCTTACTATGACGTGATGTTAATTAAATCTGCTCTGCTTGGCAGCGAGCCAATCTGATCGCGACTAAGAAACTAAACTCTCGCTTAGGGCATCAACTTTACCAAGACCGCAATTTTTTTTCTTAAATATTTTGATTAATTTTCATTGATATATTTCAATGAATATTGCTGAACTTCAATTTATTTTTTTGTTCATTATAACTATATAATTCAAATAATATAATTAAGCCTTGAGAATTTACTAATTATATTTATTATTTTTGTTTATTTGTTTAATAGATTACTTTTTTTAGCTAATTCATCTCAGCTAAACATCTATCAACAGTTGTATTTTTTAAACTATCTTAAACGAGCAATAATCGTAAATTAAACAAATATTAATTTCAAAAAAATACTTAACTAATTTTACTTCAAGGTAGTTCAGATATATTTTAATTATTTTGATTGCTCAAAGTAGATTAAAAATTTTAAAATCAGGTTAAATTACCAAAAAACAAGTCTAGTCTTTACATAGATAATTTATTTAGGTTAATTGATAACTACACAGCGATCGCAAAAAACATTAACATCCAAACTTAACTAATTTAAAAATGTTTAATTTCATTAGGACAAGATTTTCCTTGCTCAAAATCGGTGATATTAGCTAAAGTAGTATCAGCAATATTTTCTAGGGCATTTTTAGTGAAAAAAGCTTGATGTCCAGTAATAATTACATTAGGAAAAGTTAATAATCTTTGAAAAGTATCATCTTGAATAACTTCATTAGACAAATCTTCAAAAAAAAGATTTTCTTCTTGTTCGTAAACATCTAAAGCTAAATAAGCAATTTTTTGAGACTTTAAACCATCAATAATTGTTTCTGTATCAATTAATCCTCCGCGACTAGTATTAATTAACATTACTCCTGATTTCATCTTTGTAATTGCTTCTTGATTAATGAGATGATAAGTTTCAGGAGTAAGAGGACAATGCAAAGAAATAATATTAGCTTGAGCAAATAACTCGTCTAAAGATACATATTGGGCATATTTTTGAGCAAATTCTTGATCGGGATATAGATCGTAAGCCAAAATTTTACAACCAAATCCTGTTAAAATCTGACCAACAATTCTCCCAATTTTTCCTGTTCCTATAATTCCTACAGTACAACCATGAAGATCAAAACCTAACAATCCATTTAACGAAAAATTACCTTCTCGAACTCGATTGTAAGCTCGATGAATCTGACGATTAAGAGTCAACATTAGTGCAATAGTATGTTCGGCAACTGCATAAGGAGAATAAGCAGGAACTCTAACTACACCAATTCCAAATTCTTGTGCTGCTTTGAGATTTACATTATTAAAACCAGCACAACGTAAAGCAATTAAGCGAGTTTTTCCTTGAGCTAAAATTTCTATAGTTTTACGATTAATTAAATCATTTACAAACACGCAAACTACGGGAAAATCTGAAGCTAAAGTAGCAGATTGAGGATTCAAAGCAAATTCAAAAAATTGTAAATTATGTCCATATTTTTCATTACTAGAATTAAAAAAGCTTTGATCGTAAGCTTTAGTATTAAAAACTGCTACTTTCATGATAATTTCTTAAATAATTGGTTTTAATTAATAATAATTTTATTGAATATTTAAAAAGAAGACGATATTAATAAAGCTATTCCAAAAATTAAACCACTAAACAAAAACATTTTATATAAATTTTTTAATTTAGTTTCAAACTTTTGATGAGATTCTCTTAATTGAATTAACTGCATTCTCATCATCTTTTGTTCTTGAAAGTTATTAGAGTCTAATCCTTGATTTTCAAGATATTTTTTGAGATTAGACCATTCATCTTCCATTTGCCTAACAACTTTCTGTTGAAATATTTTTAATCCTTGTTCTACTTCTTGTTTAATTCCATTTAAACTTACTCTTGTTTCTAACTGTAAATCGTTTCTTATTTGTTTAGCTTCTTGATCTATATGCTCGGTAAGTTTTTTCCAAATATCGTTATACTCTAACTCTAAAGCTTGTTTAAATTCTTGCTTAATTTCCTCAAAATGATAAATTAAATTTTGTTCTAAAATCTTAAGGTTTTTTTCAGAAGAAACGTGTTGAGTTAAATTAGGAAAAATTTTTTCATGTAATCCTGGTCCTAATTGCAAATAACCTTGATAAATTGAACGAATAACATTAGCTAATTCTTGAGCAGGAGTAGTTTTAAGTACATATCCTCTAGCTCCAAATTGTAATGCTTTGTAGATATATTCTTGATTATCATGACTACTTAAAACTATAACTTTAGTATCA
Organism: Stanieria cyanosphaera PCC 7437; assembly: GCF_000317575.1. Classification (NCBI taxonomy): domain Bacteria; kingdom Bacillati; phylum Cyanobacteriota; class Cyanophyceae; order Pleurocapsales; family Dermocarpellaceae; genus Stanieria; species Stanieria cyanosphaera. The sequence goes on from NC_019748.1 coordinate 2,326,641, forward strand.
GGAAAACGTTGAGTAAGAATTTCGGTAGTTGTTAATCCATCTATTCCTGGCATTTCCAAATCGATCAGTGCGACATCAGGACGCAACTTTTCTACTTCTGCAATAGCTTTCATTCCATCATCAACACTAATAATAATTTCAAGATCTTTCTCCTCTCTCAGATAAACTTCAAGAGCTTGTCTAATCAAATTCTGGTCATCTGCCACCAGTAATCGAATCATGAGAATATCCTAATTCGGTAAAAATCGATTTTTTCGGTTAGTTTAGTAGAATTAAGCCAAAAATCCACTATCTCTAAAAGAATACCAGCAATACCAATTATCTGATATATAATTTTGAAATATTTTACCTAGATATTTGTATTTGAGTCTATTTTTTTTTAAATATTTAAAGTTATCAGCCAATTTTCTCTTGTTTTTATAGCTTGACTAAGTTATTTTTTATGTTTTTCAGAACAAGCGATCGCTGTTATTATAATTAAGGTTTTTCAGAGTTAAACAAGAGAGGATTTTGCTCGTTATATATTTTCTTCTCAATTTTTTCCCGATCATTATTTACTTTACCTAAGCATAGCTGTGGAAAAACAAACCTATATTATTTTAGATGCTATTGAGGTAAGTAAAATGTTGATTCCTTTGTTAATTTCCTTTAGTTTAGGAATAGTTGCGTTAACAATTCAAGCTCAACTTACTGAAGAAATTGAGGCTTTAGGTGCGGGGTTAGTAGCGGGAATTTGCTTGTTTCTTAGTTTAGTGTTTGCTCCCTTATTTATTAAACTTTTAATTCTCATGACAATTTTAGCTACTAATAAAAGAATTTTCGCTAGTTCTGCCGATCTAGACCTCTTAAATTAGGACGTTTTATAACCTTTCTCGCTCTTGGTGAGGTACACCATTACCAGTTACTAATTACTAATTACTAATTATGAGGAATGAATAATCAACCATTAACATAAGCGAAGCGCATTATCGTAGGTCTCAATGCTCAACCAGGAAAATAAACTGTATCTCATTAATCTGAGAACCGCTATATCAATTAAACCAAATAAATTTAGTATTGAATAACAATTGTTTTAACTTATCTTTTTTCTGATTAATCAAAAACTAAAGCTTAGAAATAATCCTTTACGTAATATTTCTGTATTAAGAAAAGTACAAAAGCATGGCGATTACTGTTTCTTTGTAATTAAGATGGACTTACAATCAAGCGAGGTTTCTATTTCATAAGCTGAGAATATTAAACCAATGAATTATCTCCTCCTGGTTGTTGCCATCCTTTCCATTACTATTGGGATTTTTGTTGGTGCATTGATAGTATGGTTTATTTACTTTTGGCGACGACGACAAATTGTAGATAGTTTAATTAAACCTGAAGATATAGTAGGTCTTTATGGCACGGTAGAAATTCCTTTTGATAGTGGCAGTAGAGGAAAAGTGCGAGTTAATCTTAAAGGATCGATGTTGGATTTATTTGCTGTAACCGATGAAACCAGGCATTTCAATTTCGGCGATCGCGTTTTTATTATTCAAATGAAAGAAAATAAAGTCTGGGTAGTAGGAGAAGACTCGATTACAGTGATCAGTGACCAGTGACCAGTTATCAGTTATCAGTTATCAGTTATCAGTGACCAGTTATCAGTGACCAGTGACCAGTTATCAGTTATCAGTGACCAGTGACCAGTGACCAGTTATCAGTTATCAGTGACCAGTTATCAGTTATCAGTGACCAGTGACCAGTTATCAGTTATCAGTTATCAGTGACCAGTGACCAGTTATCAGTTATCAGTGACCAGTGACCAGTGACCAGTTATCAGTTATCAGTGACCAGTTATCAGTTATCAGTGACCAGTTATCAGTGACCAGTTATCAGTTATCAGTGACCAGTGACCAGTTATCAGTTATCAGTTATCAGTGACCAGTTATCAGTTATCAGTGACTATTCATCACTCATCGCTTATCACTCATCATTAAAATCTATAAATACAATTATGGAATTACAAAATAATTTTCAAATTACAAAAGAACAAGAAGTAATTGTCTCTCAAGTACCTCAAGTTCAAGTGCAAAAAAGTAGTGCTAACAGCCTAATTTATACTAGTTTGCCTTTAGCTTTGGGTATCTTTGGCACAATTATTTTAATTTGGTTTCTCAACTCTTTTTTATGTATTTGTAAACCCAATGAAGTAGTAGTGCTTTCAGGCAGAAAAAGAAAAACCAGTGAGGGACAAGAAATTGGTTATCGGGTGTTAACTGGTGGTAGAGGTATTCGCATCCCGATTTTAGAAACGATTAAACGCATTGATGTCACGACGATGCCCGTACCCGTTAAAGTGACTAATGCCTATGCTAAAGGAGGAACGCCTCTCAATATTCAAGCGATCGCGAATGTTAAAATTTCTAGTAATCCCAAGGTAGTCGGTAATGCTATTGAAAGATTTTTGGATCAAAATAGATCAGAAATTGTTAGAGTAGCCAGAGAAACTTTAGAAGGTAATCTGCGAGGAGTAGTAGCAACTCTTACTCCCGAACAACTGAATGAAAACCGTTTACAATTTTCTGAACGCATCGCTTCTGATGTGAGTCGGGATCTGGTTAAGTTGGGTTTGCAACTAGATACTTTAAAAATTCAAAACATTTCCGATGATGTCGATTATCTTAACTCTCTTGGTCGTCGACAAATTGCTTTAGTGATCAAAGAAGCAGAAATTGCCGAATCTAATGCCGTCAGTGAAGCCGAACAAATCGAAGCACAATGTGAAGAACAGGCATCCGTAGCTAAAACCCAAAATCGGATCGTAGTTCAAGATAAAGAAAACGAACTGCGGAAAATTAAAGCAGAATTAGACCAGAAAGCCCGTTCCGAAGAAGAACGAACCATTGCAGCAGCCCAAGAAGCCACTGCTAAAGCACAACAAAAACTACAAGCAGTCAGGGCGCAATTAGAACGCCTTCGTTTAGAAGCCGAACAAGTCTTACCTGCCGAAGCACAAAAACAAGCCAAAGAATTAATTGCTAGAGGAAACGCAGCAGGATTAAAAGAAAATACCGAAGCTTATGCTTTAGTCAATGAAATGTTATCGCAAGTATGGCAATCAACTGGTAAAGATGCCAAAGAATTATTCCTAATTCAACAACTAGAAACTGTTTTGCAAGAAGCCGTACAAATACCAGGCAAACTTAACTTAGAAAAAGTCAATGTGATTGATAACGGAGACGGAAAAGCGATCGCAAGTTTAGTTAAAGTCTATCCCGAAATTGTGGTGGAATTCCTCAACAGTGTCAACAAAACTCTTGGTATTGATGTCATTGGTACACTTAATCCACCAAAGTAGAAGTAGTTCATGAATTAACCCTACTACAGAAATTTTTCCCAGGAAAGATAGTGATGACTTACGACATAGATAAAGAATACGATTTGTGGTCACAAGAACAAGCTGATTCCCTACGAAATCGCGCCTTCGATCAATTAGACATTGACAATTTAATTGAGGAATTAGAAGCCTTGGTAAGAGGAGAAAAAAGTCCTGTAGAGAGTTTGGTTTATCAAATATTGCTGCATTTATTACTGATTAATTATTGGCACGAAGAATCACAATGGAATCGTAACTATTGGGCATCAGAAATTACAGGTTTTAGACTGCAACTAAACAACAAATTAACCACAAATTTAAAAAATCATGTTTTAAATAGGCTTGATTATTTATATCAAAAAGCCCATAAGGCAGCTATTAATAAAACTAAAAGTAGCATCAAAAGCGCTCTCGGCAAAGCCGAGGCGCGTACGCGATCGCTTTCCTTCAGAATGTATCTATAATTTTGAAAATCTGATCGATGACAATTTTTTTTGGCAACAATTTTGATTAACCAAAATCAATCAAAGTTCCTAAGAAAGTCTACTATTTAAAATTAATAAAACTATGGAAATTATTACCCTTTTACTTGCAATTTTTGGTTTAGGTACAGGTGCTGGCTGGTTTGTGATCCGCAATCTTTATTACATTTGTCAGCCTAGTGAAATTTTAATCTTTGCTGGTACTAAAACTCGCAACAGTGAAGGCAAAGAAGTAGGATATCGTCTCGTTAAAGGTGGTAGTAGTATCAAAATCCCCATGCTGGAAGAAGCTTTCCGTATGGATTTAACTAATATGATTATTGAACTTAAAGTAGCTAATGCTTATTCTAAAGGCGGAATTCCTCTCAAAGTAGAAGGAGTTGCTAATATTAAAATTGCTGGTGAAGAACCCACTATTCATAATGCGATTGAACGTTTACTCGGCAAAAGTCGTAAAGAAATTGAACAATTAGCCAAAGAAACCTTAGAAGGTAATCTACGCGGTGTATTAGCAAGTCTTACTCCCGAACAAGTCAACGAAGATAAAATTGCCTTTGCTAAAAGTCTCCTTGACGAAGCCGAAGACGATTTAGAAAAATTAGGTTTGGTATTAGATAACTTGCAAATTCAAAATATTTCTGATGATGTTAGTTACCTCAATTCCATTGGGCGCAAACAACAAGCCGAATTATTAAGAGATGCCCGTATTGCTGAAGCTACCGCCAAAGCCGAATCTACCATTAAATCATCGGAAAATAAAAAAATCACTTCTCTGCGACAAATTGGTAGAGATTTAGAAATTGCCAAAGCAGAAGCTGAAAAAAGAATTAGAGATGCTATTACCAAACGAGAAGCCTTAGTCGCCGAAGCAGAAGCCGAAGTAATTGCCGAAATTGCTAAAGCAGAAGCCGAACTTGCCGTACAAACCGAAAGAATTAAACAAGTACAACAACAGTTACAAGCCGATGTTGTCGCCCCTGCCGAGGCACAATGTAAACAAGCGATCGCTAAAGCTAAAGGTGATGCAGCGAGTATTATAGAAGATGGGAAAGCCCAAGCAGAAGGAACAAAACGCCTCGCCGAGTCTTGGCAAGCAGCAGGAAACAATGCTAGAGAAATTTTCCTCTTTCAAAAACTCGAAACCCTGATCAAGATGATGGCTGCGGGTGTACCAGAAGTAGAGGTTGAAAGCGTTACTGTAGTTAACGGTAAAGATGGTAATACTGCGACAAAGTTAGCTGCTTTTATGGAACAATTGCGTCAGACAACAGGTATAGATGCAGCACAAATTGCCCACAATTTATCAAACAACAACTCGTCGATTAAAAAGATCGAAACTAAAATAGAACCACAAAAACTTGATGATTAAAAATTCTTTGACATAGAAAAGTTATCTCCTGAAAAGCATTAAACTTCTCTTAATCTTGCGCGATCGCCTACGCGATCGCATAAATAAATTTATTATTTTTATTTTTTATATGCACCAATTCCTAAAGCACATGCTTTTGGCTCAGTACAAGAATACATTTCTACTTCAACTTTATAAGCATCAGTTGTTTTTGGTTTTAATTTAACTACTGCTTGGGGACTATCACTTTGATCTATTGTTACTTCTTGACCTTTACTATTTAAGACAACCAAATCTACATCACTACATTTTGGTTTGCTACATACAGCAACAAAACCATAGTTTTTATTAGCCTGTAAACGGAACGTTTTACTAAACACGCCTCCTTCGGCTGCTTGACCAATGATAGGGGCTTTTGGTCTGATATAACCTGCTAATTGTTTACTAGCAGTTCTGTCTATCATTCTAGTTAATATCTTTTCACTATTAGGATTTAAATCTGCTAAAGCGATACTAGTTGGCATTAATGCTGCCATAACTGATACAGATATCAATAAAGCTTTTGTTTTCATTCAAATTCTCCTCATTAATTTTGTAGCGATTTATAGTTCTTCTGCTGGTAAAACTATTTGACCGCCTTCTATCGTAATTACATCAGCAGCTTTAGCACTAACACTGCCAATTCCTTCAACATCAATCAAACAATCACTACTACATACAGTTTTTGTTTCTCCTGATGCTATTTCTATAGTATTTTTTTGTTCACCTTCGGTAGTAGTAATTTGATACGATTGAGTATCTTTATTGACCAAATCTGTTGCCAAAACACTGTTAGAACCTATTAGTAAAATACCTAAGGTCAAAATAAATTTAGACATTTTCTGGAAAAATAGTGAAATATTTTTTATTAATAATTAGATTATCAGTTTAAAGTTATTGTAAATTTATACTTAATTATTATTTAAATTTTGTATCAAAAGTGTAAAAAAAAAGCAGGTTTTTCTATTATTTGAATATTTTTGAAATTTAGTAATCAATATATTTATCCACTTATAAAACTCTCATTTTTGTTTAATCATTATCTCATTGTGATTAACAAATATTTTTCAGTCAAAAAATATCTTGTAATTTTAAAACTTAACTAGTGGGATGCTCGTCACGCGCAGGCAAGGGGCTGTGACTCAAATTCTTTGAGTCTGAGTTTTTTAAGGCAGGGTATTGTTCACAAGCTCTTCTAATAACTGCGATCGCTGTACAAAAGATTTATTCTTAATCCGTCGTTGTACTCGCTCTGGTATTCCATAACCGTGAACAATATGACCTTGACCGGCTAAAACAATAATTTGATAATTAGGGTTAGCTTGATAAAATTGTGCGATCGCATCAGCCATAGTTTCATCCCAAAGTACCTGGGCAGCGAAAAAATTATCAAAACCATCACTATTACCATGTCCGTTGTGAGCATGATTGCTATAAATATTTTGTAGCATTTGCCGATAAGCTTGATTATCTAGATCAATTTCTGCTACAGGTGGAATATAACGAAAATCTTCTCCTGATAGACTTTCTAAACCTTGACTAGCAACTTTACGAGTAATTTCTGTGGGAGTATTTAAAGCAATAATTGGTAAATTATGTCTCTTGGCAAAACGTAAAATGGGGGCATAGTATTCCCAGTCAAAACCCCAACGCTGATCGTATTCTGTTTCTTCTCTTAATTGGGTTTCGCTGATTTCCCCTGCTAAATAACGATCTAAAACAGGTTGAAAGGGACGCTGAAACATTTCTAAAGCGATCGCTATTCGCTGATTTTGTTGATAAAGTGCAGTAATAATTTCTAATTGTGCTTGATGTTCGGCAAGGCTATCGTGATTTTCACCAAGATAAACGACATCTGCTTGAGCTAATTGAGCTAAAATATCTTTTTTGGTTACAATCGCTTGTTTTTCAGAAGCAATAGCTGGTTGAATTAAATTTATTGGAAAACTCCAGCACAATACCAAGCCTAAAGATAAGGCACATAATTTAATTAACGGTTTAATGATCATTAAAGGCAGAAGGCAGGTATTAGTTGTACCTCATGAATTTTAGCAACGCTATAGCTGATAGTTAGTTGCTACTTTTTACTTGTTACTTTTTACTTAATCTTTGGTAACTGATCACTGTTAAACGCCAACAGCAAAACTAGCCAAAACACCTTCAAACAAAGCCTTGCCATCAGTTATCCCAATCGCTGCATCGGCTGCCCTTTCTGGATGAGGCATCATGCCTAAAACATTTCCTTGTTGGTTAATAATGCCAGCAATGTTGTCTAAAGAACCATTCGGATTACTATCTTGGTTGACTTCTCCTGTCGCACTACAATACCTAAATAAAACTTGACCGTTATCTTCTAAAGTTTTTAAAGTATCACTATCAGCAAAATAACGTCCTTCACCATGAGCGATCGGTAAAGTAATTACTTGTCCTGAAGTATAATTACTAGTCCAAGGTAAATCACTTCTTTCGACTTTCATCGGGACGCGATCGCAAATAAAATGTAAATCACGATTGCGAATTAATGCCCCTGGTAATAAACCTACTTCTGTTAAAATTTGAAAGCCATTACAAATACCTAAAACTAGCTTACCTGCTTGGGCGTGTTCGATCACACTTTTGATCGCAGGAGAAAACCGAGCGATCGCACCACAGCGAAGATAATCACCATAGCTAAAACCACCAGGTATAACTACCAAATCTAGAGCAGATAAATCTGTATCCTGATGCCAAATCATTCGAGTTGCAACATTTAATAAACCTTCAGTAACCGTAGCGACATCGCGATCGCAATTTGAACCGGGAAAGACAATGATACCGACTTTCATTTTTTTCCTAAACAGTAGCTAATTGAGTTAGCTCGAAACGATAATTTTCAATTACGGGATTGGCAAGCAAGCGATCGCACATTTGATCTAATTGAACTTTTGCTTGTGCTTCATCGGTAGCAGTCAAATTTAGTTCAATATACTTTCCAATTCTGACATCTTCAACTCCTTGATATCCCAATTGCTTCAATCCTGATGCAACTGCTGTACCTGCTGGATCAAGTACAGAAGGACGAAGAGTAACATAAATACGAGCGTGATATTGATTAGCCATCTAATTTTTACCGATGATTATGATCTTTTGCACCTTTTTGATTGTAGAACCAGATCGAGTTTTTTTTGTTAAATCTGGAGCAATTTAGTCTCAAGATAAGATGTAAATTTTGAACTATTACTATTTCACTTTTTTCAAATTAGAATTTACCAAAAAATCTACATCTTACTCCAATAGAGCAGAAGTTTTTTATTCTCTCCTACTCCGAATGTAAACTGATAAATGTACAGACGTTTCGCTTGATCGTCTCTAACTGATAACTAGCAAATCAAAAAACATCATTTAACAACTACAGGATAATATGGGTAATACGATTTGGGAGTTAGATTTTTACTCTCGTCCAATTTTAGATGAAGAAAATAAAAAAGTTTGGGAAGTACTTATTTGCGAAAGTCTGACTGATCCAGAGCGATCGCCAGATGAGATTTTTCGTTACTCTCAATACTGCTCTAGTAAAACGGTTAATTCGCTTTGGTTACGGGAAGCGATTGAAAAGGCAATTGCGATCGCGGGTATCACTCCCAAAAAAATCCGCTTTTTCCGCCGTCAAATGAATAATATGATTACCAAAGCTTGTGAAGATGCAGGAATTGCTGCTGCACCTAGTAGTCGTACCTATGCTCTCAATCATTGGTTAGCTACCAGAATGAAGGAAGTATATCCTCAAGAACCAGGCTATGATCAAAAAACCGCTAGTTCTATTTCTGTTCAGTATCCTGATTTAAATGCTATTCCTTTACCAGACGCAGTTAGAGGCGATCGCGGTGATAAATGGGCATTTGTTAGTTTGGAAGCTTCTGCTTTTGCAGAAATGAATGAATGGGAAATTGGTTTTAAAGAAGCTTTTCCTTTATCTTTGCTTAATCTCAGTTCAGAAACACAAATTCCTGGATTAATTATTTTCTCTCCTCGTGCTACACTTTTAGCAGCGTGGTTGTCTGGGTTAGAAATGGGTTTTTTACATCTAGAAAGCGATCCACGTCCCAGAATTTGCTTGAACACAGGGTTGAGTGATAGTTGGGTTTTGGTTAATTTAACCACTCCTTCAACCTTAACCGAAGCCAAAGAATTTGAACTAGCTAAACAAAAAGCACAAGGAGTTCATTTCCTAGCCATTCAATCTTCGACAGAATCTGAAAGTTTTGCTGGATTTTGGTTGTTATTAGCCAATAAATCTTAATTTATCGGATCAAAAATCCATAATTATTTTCTCCCTTGTTCCTCTTGTTGATGACGACTTCTGTGCAGAAGTAAAATGTTATGTCTCTACTGCCTTTTGCCTCATGTCAAGATGCATACAAACTATGTAAAACTTACCACTTAGGATTACTAGCAATTAATAATTCTACTGCTTGAGTATCTAAGGGTTGAGCAAAAAGATAACCTTGGGCAAACTTACAGCCTAATTTTCTTAATTGTTCTAGTTGATAGGGAGTTTCTACTCCTTCCGCGATCGCATCAATGCCGAGAGAATGAGCTAAGTTGATAATAGTGCGAACAATTTCGCAGTTTTCTTGATTAGCATTCATGCGACTGACAAAGGAACGGTCTATTTTTAAAGTATCTAAAGGAAAACTATGTAAATAACTAAGGGAAGAATAACCTGTACCAAAATCATCAATACTCAATTTAATATTTCTGGCTTTGATTTGAGCAAAGTTTTCCATGATGGTTTCTTTTTCTTCCATTAAAGTACTTTCAGTTATTTCGAGTTTGAGAAAATTACTGTCTAACTCGGTATCTTTCAAAATTCGCTCTACAATCGTAATTAAACTTGGTTGTTTGATTTGTTGACTCGCAAGATTAACACTAATGTGATATTGAGAAGCGTTGGAAAATTTTAATTGCCAAGCACGAAGTTGACGACAAGCTTCGTTTAAAACCCATTCTCCGATCAAGACAATTAATCCTGTATCTTCAGCAATTTTAATGAATTCCCTTGGTGAAACTAAACCTCGTTCGGGATCTTGCCAACGTATTAAAGCTTCAAAACCAACAATATCGCCCGTCGCAAGAGCAATAATTGGCTGATAATGCAGTATAAATTGTTGACGTGCTAAAGCAAAGCGCAGATCTGTTTCTAATTGAGATAAATATAAAGTTTGGGCATACATTTCGCGATCAAAGAGTGCATAACGTCCTTTGCCTGACTCTTTGGCTTGATACATGGCAATATCTGCATTTCTAATTAACTCGATACTATTTTGATAATGACGAGAACTAATAACAATGCCAATACTGGCAGCAGTAAAAGCAGTATGAGTGCCTAAATTAATCGGTAAAGTTAATTTTTTGAGTATCCGTTCGGCAATGATCGTAACATCTGCAATTTCTCGAATTTCATCTAAAAGAATAGTAAATTCATCTCCACCGAGACGAGCAACAGTATCGACACTACGACAACATTCTTTTAATAAATGACCAACTTTAACAAGTAGTTGATCTCCTACAGAATGTCCCAAACTATCATTGATAATTTTAAAGCGATCGAGGTCGATATATAATACGGCAAACAAATAATCTGGATTTCTTTTGCTTCGTTCTAAAGCTTTATCCAGATGCTCCATTAATAAAGTACGATTTGGTAACCCTGTTAAAGTATCGTGTAAAGCATTATAAATTAATTGCTCTTGAGCTTTCTTTTGATCAGTAATATCAATGCTAATTCCATCAATGCGAATCGCTGTACTATTACTATCATAAATAGAACGACTACGAGTATTTAACCAACGTAATTCACCATTAGGACGAACAATTCTATACTCTAATTCAAGATTACTAGAAAAAGGAAAAACTGACAAAGATTGTTTAACTTGCTTGCGATCCTCTGGATGAATTACTTCTAACCACAAATCAGGTTGATTAACAAATTCGGTAACTGTTCGCTCATAAACTTTTTCTACAGCAGCATTGAGATATATTAAATTAAAATTCTCGACATTAGCTGACCAAACTACTTCTTCTAAAGAGTTAAGAATATTTTCTAATTTGCACTCACTATCTTTTAATAATTGCTGTGTTTGCTGATGTTGAGCAATTTCCTGATGCAGCTTATCAATAACATTTTCCAACTCGATAGTACGCTGGTGCACTTTTTGTTCTAAATTTTTATTTAACTGACTAATCTCTGCTTTAGCTGCTTGCAATTCTAATTGATGTTTAATTCGAGCAATAATTTCGTCAGCTTGAAAAGGCTTGGTAACATAGTCTACTCCTCCTACAGAAAAAGCTCTAACTTTGTCAAAAGCATCGTCTAAGGCACTTAAAAAAATAACTGGAATATCACGAGTTTGCTGTTTAGCTTTAAGTTGTTGACAGACTTCATAACCATTAAGATTTGGCATTAATACATCAAGCAAAATTAACTCTGGACGATGATATTCAAGTTGTTTAATTGCCATTTCACCATCTATAGCAACAGCTACATTAAATCCTGCTTGAATTAAAGTTTCCGAAAGTATTTTTAGATTATTGGAATTATCGTCTATGATCAAAATACTCTGAGTAACTAAAGTTCCAGTCATTATTTATTGCCTCAATTTAAGAAAATAAATCTAGTTTTTAATTAAATTTAGTAAACTTTTTTTTGATAAAATCTTCAATTAGATACTGATTTAAGCTATTAATTTATGTTGCCCAACAAACCAAAAGTTAGTTTTTTTAATGTTTTTGATAAAAGAAATTATCTTTAAATTTGTTACAAGATTTTAGAGAAATCAAACAAGTTGCTTCGTACAAAATTGATGTTTTGATTTGGTTCATTAATTAAGAAAATTTAGTTACCATTACGGTTTTAGCTCATCAAATCTTAGATTCAATGAGTAATTTCTGGGAAATTGTGAAGAGGGATTCAAATAAAACTTATTTAAGTATTAATTCTGAGTTTTGCCAGCTAATTTTAAGATGAGCGGTTTTGCTCGTTATTGTAGTTTAAACTAACTGAAACAGTAGGGCAAAAAATAAAGAAAAATAAAAAGAGCAACAAAATACAAACTCTCTCTGCTGTCAATCAACCTATTTTAAGATAGTTAAACTAAAGTTAAAGGTAAAGTGACAGTAAAGATAGTTCCTACATTTATTTGACTTTGAAAATTAATTGTACCGCCATACAAATCAATACATTGTTTAACAATAGCTAAACCTAAACCAGTGCCAGGAATATCCCCCACATTACTAGCACGATGGAAAGAATTAAATAACTGTTTTTGGTCTTTTTGAGGAATACCAATTCCTTGATCTTTGATCTCAAAAATTATTTTTTCGGGTTGATAAATCAATTGAAGTTCGATGGTACTTCCTTTAGGGGAATATTTGATCGCATTAGTTAACAAATTAATTAAAATATGAGTTAGTAATTTTTGATCTACCAAAACTTTTGGCTCAAAATTTTCTTCTGCTACTAAAAAATTAATAATATGACTACTACCAGCACCAAGTTGTATCTCATGAACTAAAACACTACAAAATTTACTTAAATCTAGCGGGATGGGGTTAAATGTTTGTTTAGTTAATTCACCTTTACTTAAAAGTAAAACATCATTTAAAGTACCTGTCATATTTTTAACAGTAGTAATAATTCGATTAAAGAAATCTTGTTGGCGTTCTTCAGAATATTTACTACTATTTTGCATTAGCAACTGTGCATAACCTGAAATTAAGTTGAGAGGATTACGTAATTCATGAGAAGCTATAGAAATAAAACGAGTTTTTAGTTTATTAAGTTCTTGCAAATTTTGATTAGCTAGTTGTAATTGCAAAGATAACTGCCTTCTTTGTAAAAGCATTTCTACCCGTGCAGTTAATTCCATTTTTTCAATGGGAGAAATAATTAATTCATCAATACTTTTCCATAAATGTCTAGTAAGTATGCTTACATCTTGACGAGATGTCATTAACAAAAATGGTAAAAAAACCGGCTCTTGAGCTTTTTTAGTTTTTAATACCCAGTGATTTAGTTTATCTAATGCTCGACCATCAAGAATACAAATATCAAAAGAAAAGCTTGATTGAAATAATTCTGTATCCGAATTAGGAGAAAAAACTTCGTAATTTTTTCCCAACCATATAGATAATAAACGTCGATTCTCTTTGTGTTCAAGGAGTAATAAAATCTTACTCATATTTAATCTTTCAAAAAACTTTTGATTAAACCGAGAAATTGTTTAATTGCCAAGGGTTTAATTAACATACTTCTTGCACCATGAGCCAGACTTGCTTGTTGAATTACAGTATTTTGTCGAGGCGAAATTACGAGAAAAGGAATTTGGCGATTTTTGATTTGTTCACAACGTTCCCAAATACTACTTTTAAAACCAGTAAGATCTAATAAAACTAATTGAATTTTTAATGATTGATTTAAAATTTGATCTAATTCTTCTAAACTGTTGGCACTAATAGTTTGATATCCTTCTTTTTCCAAAAATTTATTAAGTAATTTTAGATTATGATGATTAGTATCTACGGTTAAAATTAACTGTTTTTCACTCATTTTAGATGATCATTGTCAGTTTCCCATTCTGGTGTACCACTGAGAATTTTGCGTAGTTTAGTAAGTGGTTTGCCAACTTTGATACCATAACGAGTTATTTCTATTTCTCGTAAGGTTTTTTCAAAATCAGAGAGGCGTTTTTTCAGAACTCCGATCGCTTTACGCATTTCTCCATTAATTTCTAGATAGCGTAAAAAAACAATATTATCTGCAATATAACTAATACCTACATCAGTAGCACGAAAATTTCCAGTAATTTCTTCTATTTCATTGACTAAAATTACTGTCACTCCCATATTTTGCAAATATTTACAAACACTGTGGAGACTACGGACTAAATTTTCACCACGCATAGCAACGCGATAACCAGAGACACTATCAATCATAACGATTTGAGCTTGCTTGGTTTCAACTTCATGACGAATTAAATTAGCAAATTCATCAGAACTTAACAGCAATGGTTCAATCGGTACTACTGATAAAGTACCGCGATCAAGCATAGCATGGACAGGAATATTGACTGCTTCTGAACGAATCAATAAGTTTTCTGTAGCTTCTTCAAAAGTATAAATTACTGATCGTTCTCCTCTTCCTGCTGCTTCTTTCATAAATTGCAATCCCAGAGTAGTTTTACCTACCCCTGTTGGCCCTGTCAAAATAGTAACAGTACTTCGTTCCAAGCCACCATGAAGCAGTTCATCTAATTCTGGCACACCAGACGCGATCGCGTTTTGAGTAAATTCTCTGCGATGACTTTCTGGTTGCAAACGTGGAGAAATTTTCATTCCTTGAGCGGTTAAACGAACTGAATGTAAACCACTAAGATAGTCTGAACCACGAAATTTACTAACTCTGATAGTTCTACCTTCGAGGGTATTGTCGAGATGAATCACACCATCACTCATAAATTGTAAGTCGTCATCTGGCGCAGATTCACTTCCTTCGGAAGTAAAGAGTACTGTAGCACCTGATTCGAGCAAAAAACGCAGGAAAGAAAGAACTTGCTTACGAAATTGAAAATCATCGGTTGCTAAATAGCGAAACTGAGTCATAGCATCGAGAAAAACTCGCTGAGGTTTAAGATTTTCGATGCATTCAATTAATTTCTCTGTAGTTGGTTCGCGTTCTACTTCGGCTGGAGAAAATAAATCGTAAGTTTGGATTTCTGTAAAAAATTCGGAAGAAGGACTCAGATCTAAAAAATGAATACCATCCATCTTTAAACCAATCGCTGTTCCATTAGCTTTGATTTGTTCTGCTGGTTCGCCAAAAGTAACGTAAAGACTATCTTTATTTTCAACAAAACCTTGAGCCAAAAAATGTAATCCTAAAGTTGTTTTGCCACTACCAGGACCACCTCTGATAAGATAAGCTCTACTAGGAACGAATCCTCCCTTAAGTATTTCGTCAAAACCGACTATTCCAGTAGAAATTCGTTTAAAATTCATGCTTAGGCTGATTTTTGTTGGTTGAAAGAAATTTGAGCAGGTTAAGATCGAATAATAATTAACAGTCTAATTTTATAACTAGTTCACTGAAAAAAAATAACTCAGTATTTTTACAGATTGAGATTGAATTATTTCATCTAACGTGCGATCGCGTTTAGCTATGAGCTTGAAAGTATTAAAATATATAATGCTCATCTCCCTTCATTCCTAACCATGACCATTTCTTCTGCTGTAGAATTTCAAGACGCTTTTGATGTGATCGTCATTGGGGCCGGTCATTCTGGCTGTGAAGCTGCTTTAGCTGCTGCACGCTTGGGTTGTCGTACTTTGATGTTGACTCTTAATCTAGATAAAATCGCTTGGCAGCCTTGTAATCCTGCGGTTGGAGGACCTGCCAAATCTCAATTAACCCACGAAGTTGATGCTTTGGGTGGAGAAATTGGCAAAATGGCAGACCGTACTTATCTGCAAAAACGTGTCCTTAATTCTTCTCGTGGTCCTGCTGTCTGGGCATTAAGGGCGCAAACCGATAAACGCGAATACGCTGCGGTAATGAAAGGGATTGTCGAAAATCAGGTCAATCTGTCGATTCGGGAGGGAATGGCGACGGATTTGGTGTTGGGGAAGAATGATGAGGTTATTGGAGTTCAAACTTACTTTGGAACTTGTTTCGCTGCTAAAGCCGTAGTTTTAACTACTGGCACTTTTTTGGGCGGACGTATCTGGGTAGGTAATAAATCAATGGAAGCAGGTAGGGCAGGAGAATTTGCAGCCATCGGTTTAACAGAAACTCTCAATCGATTTGGTTTTGAAACAGGAAGATTAAAAACAGGAACACCTGCCAGGGTAGATAAGCGTTCTGTAGACTATAGCAAAATGGAAGTTCAACCTCCAGATGAGGAGGTACGTTGGTTTTCTTTTGACCCCGAAGCTTGGGTAGAAAAAGAACAAATGAATTGCTATCTAACTCGAACTACCGCCGAAACCCATCAAATTATTCGGGACAATCTGCATTTATCTCCTGTTTATGGTGGTTGGGTTGATGCCAAAGGACCTCGTTACTGTCCTAGCATCGAAGACAAAATTGTGCGTTTTGCGGATAAGGAAAGCCATCAAATTTTTATCGAACCTGAAGGTAGAGATATTCCTGAACTTTATATTCAAGGATTTTCGACTGGTTTACCTGAAAATTTGCAATTGGCAATGCTCAGAAGTCTTCCTGGTCTAGAAAAATGCGTCATGCTGCGTCCTGCTTACGCTGTGGAATACGATTATTTACCTGCGACTCAGTGTTATGCAACTTTGATGACCAAAAAAATTGAGGGGTTATTTTCCGCCGGTCAAATCAATGGAACTACTGGTTATGAAGAAGCAGCAGCCCAAGGTATCGTTGCAGGAATCAATGCAGCTAGGTTTGCACGGGGACAGGAGATGATTGTTTTTCCTCGGGAAGAAAGTTATCTGGGTACACTAATTGACGATCTCTGTACCAAAGATTTACGCGAACCCTATCGAATGCTGACTAGTCGTTCTGAATATCGCTTAATCTTGCGTTCCGATAATGCTGACCGCCGTTTAACTCCTAGGGGGCGAGAAATTGGTTTAATTGACGATCGCCGTTGGCAATTATTCTGTGATAAACAAGCCAAAATTGCAGCAGAAAAAGAACGACTATTTGAAACCAGAATCAAAGAAAGAGATGAAGTTGGTATTGCGATCGCAGCAGTTACGGAACAAAAAATTAAAGGTTCAATTACTTTAGCGGATCTTTTGCGTCGTCCTGGTTTTCATTATCAACATTTAGAACAATACGATTTAGGAAATCCTCAATTAAATCTCATCGAAAAAGAAGGCGCAGAAATAGATATTAAATACTCTGGTTACATCAAACGTCAGCAAATTCAAATTGACCAAATTGTTCGCTATAGCAATCGCAAATTATCTTCAGAAATTGATTATATGAAGATTGAAACCTTATCAATGGAAGCCAGAGAAAAATTAACCAAAGTTAGACCTTTAACTATTGGTCAAGCCTCTAGAATTGGCGGAGTAAATCCTGCCGATATCAACGCATTATTAGTTTATTTGGAAACAAAAGAACGAGTAAAAGCAACAGTTATCAGTTAGTAATTATGAGGGATGAATAATTAACCTCACCGAAGGTGCGCGTAGCGACCAACTATCAACAATCAAGCATTAACAATCAACAAAAGTTTTGAATGTATCTAAGTTGAAATAAGCTCATTAACGATCTTCAAATTGATTAAATTTCCTACTCCGAGGTTTATCGAGGTTAATTTCACGTAAAGGAAGCTCTCTTTCTATCACAGGAGGTCTTAATCTTTCCTGCCAATTTTTGATTTGAGATTGAGCTTCTGAATAAGCAACTGTTCCCGAAGGAATGGTTTGTGCGATCGCGATCGCTTCTTCTAAAGCATAACTAGACTTGGTATAAGCTAAATCCAGTATTTGATTTGCCCAACCATTAATAATTTGTTGCGTTTGACTGTAAGCATTAGTAGCAGAAGAAACTTGTTGAGCTAGGTTAATCGCTTTAACTAAAGCTTCTGGAGTACCTATATCAGCAAGATCATAGGCTTCTCTTAAATAATTATCTGCTTGAATTTCCTGTCGCCACAAAGCTACTTTTTCTTGTGCTTGTTGATATAACGCTCTACCTGGTCTAATTCTTTCTGCTGCTCTAATTGCCTCACTATAATTTCTTGTTCCAGCTAGAGTGAGAGCCTGATCGAGAAACGGTCGGTCTTCTTCGCGTTCAATATTAGCTTGCCAATTTTGGATATTTCTTTGTGCTTCTGAATAAAGAGGACTATTAGAAGTAATCAAACTTGCTTCAGCAATTGCCTGTTTCCAAGCACTAAGGTTGCTGCCAATTGCTAGTTGATTGGCTCGATCTAAAACAGGTTGGTCTTCAATAATTCTAATTTCTCGTCGCCAACTATTGATTTGTTGTTGTGCTTGTTGATAACGAGGATTGGTTGAAGCAACTAAACTAGCTTCAGCGATCGCAGCATTATAATCTTTAATTTGACCACCTAAAGCTAAATTCTTGGCTTCTTCTAAATGTTTAACCGCTTCAATTTCTAATTTCCAGCGACTAATTAATTTTTGTCCGCGCTGATATAAGGGACTATTTGGTTTTAAGTTTTGTAATTCTAAAATTCCTTCTTCTAAACCAAATACAGTATCCAAGCTAGCACTTGAACCAGCACCAGCCAACAGATTCCAATCTTCAATTTGTTTTTCTAATTTTAGACTCTTAGGAATTCTACTGGTAACTTGAAGTATTTCCTGCCATTTTTCTTGGTCAATTGATTGGTCGATATATTTAAGCAACTGATTTTTTGCATCTGCTCTTAAATCTTGAGCATCTTGATAAGCATAGCTACTAGTTTCAATCGCTTCAACTTTTTCTAGTGCTGCCAAAATATTGTCTAAACCACCACGACGAAACTGATCGTAAGCACGGTCTAAAGTTGACCTTTCTTCTTGAGCTACATTAATTTTATTAATCGCTTCTTGATACTTGGTAGTTGCCCAATATTGATTGTTAATGTCCGTTAATTTTACCGCCCAACTAAAAGCTTGATTCCAATTAGAATCACGCAGTTGTTTTTCCACTTCAGCGTAATTTTGTTCTGCTGCTTGCCAAATTGCATTCCACTGACTAATTTTATCTTCTGCTAACTGACGCGCTTTAAATTGACTAGGAATTTTTTGAGCAATTTGTTCTGCTGTTTTCAATTCACCTTGCTGAAACTTTTCTTCTGCGATCGCTAGAATATCTGTAGTCCATTTTTCTACATTGCGGTCGATCTCAGCACGAAGCGGATGTGAAGCTGGTAAAACCCGAACCAGAGCGATCGCTTGTAATAAATTATCAACTGTTTGTTCTTCGGCAGCAATTTGAGCGCAATACAAACGAACTGAAGCAGAAGCTACTGGCCAAAAAACTTTAGAACAGGTTTGAGTTTTCGGTAATTTGAGTAGCAAAGAGGTAGCAGTAAAACCAATACCTCCCGAAATCAGCACCAAGACAATACCCCAGAATTGCCAAGCTTGCCACCAAGAAAATTGTCTCGATTTTTCGATTTGCATTGACTCAAATTCCTCACGATTGCGACTATTGACAGAAGTAGTTGGGGAAATAGTATTTTGAGCAAAGTTTCTAAGTGCAGAAGATTGCTGTGGTTTTTCAGATAAATCTGATTGTTTCCAAGCACCATTTAAACTTTGGTTGTCTCGCTCAAGGGTCATAACATACCTAACCTTAATTTTCCAACTACTTCTTAACTTCCACAGAGAATCAATAGAATTGTATTACATCATATCATTGGTTTTTTCTCAGTAAAATTACTTGTTGTTTTTAATTTGCTCAAAGTTCAATTTAACCTTTAAATTTGGTTGTTTAGTTCAAAACGATTCAGTTTTTAAATCTTCAATTAATTGAATTAATTCTTCCTTACTCGCTTGATAAACTTCTCCACAAAATTGACAAGTTGCTTCTGCTCCTTCGTCTTTTTCAATCATGTCTTGTAATTCTGCTTCTCCTAGCATTTTTAAAGCACCTAAAACACGATTAAAAGAACAACTACAATCAAAACGTACCATTTGAATTTCTGGCAGAATTGATAAGCCTAAATCTCCTAGTAAATCGTCCAGAATTTCTGTCAAAGTTTTACCTTGTTTCAGTAAAGGAGTAAAGCCTTTTAGTTGACTTACACGAGCTTCTAATAAAGCGACTAAAGATTCATCACGAGCAGCTTTGGGCAACACTTGTAATAATAAACCTCCGGCAGCCGTAACTCCTTGCGCTCCAACAAACACTCCTACTAGTAAAGCAGAAGGGGTTTGTTCTGAATTAATTAAATAATTAGCCACATCATCGCCTACTTCTCCTGAGACTAACTCAACCGTACTAGAGTAAGGATAACCATAACCCACATCTCTAACCACATAGAGATAACCTTCATTACCGACTGCTCTACCTACATCTAATTTACCGATCGCATTTGGAGGTAGTTCTATACTAGGATTACCAACATAACCCCTTACTGTGCCATCTAAACCAGCATCAACTAACAATCCTCCCAAAGGACCATTACCTTTGATCCTCAGATTTACTCGTGAGCCTTCACGCTTCATACTAGAAGCAAGTAATAAACCAGAAGACATTGCTCTTCCTAAAGCTGCGGTAGCGACATAAGAAAGCTGATGTTTTGCCCTTGCTTCTTCCGTTAAACGAGTGGTAATGACCCCTACGGCTCTAATACCATTATCGGCTGCGGTTGCTCTAATCAATTGGTCTGCCATTTAATTCCCTAAAATTTTACTTTTGAACTGAGAGTGAGTTTGTCTGATCGATATCTAGTTTTTTATTTTTTATCTTTAACTTAAAATAAAATTTCTATCTATAATTGTGCTAATCAAAATCAATCAAGGAGACTTTATAATATGAAACTCAATTCCATCAAAGTTATGACTCTTGGGTTAGTTTTAGGCTTAACTACTCTTTTGGGTGCTTGTGAGCAAACCACTAACACTCCTACTGATGGTGGTACTGCTGCTCCTGAAGGTGGTGCAGGAACTACTGAACCTGCTCCTGCTGAAGGACAATAAAACTTAATTATTTAATTTTGATTGTTTTAAGGCAATCACACTTGTTTGTTGAGAAAACTTTTTCTCAACTTTCTGCCTGGTTCGTTCCAAGCACTACTCTCAACACATTTTGTCATGAAGTATAATCGACTAACTTTGTCTACTTTGTTAGCTGTTGGCTTTTCTTGTACAACAGTCTTCTTTTCGAGTTTCCAACCAAGCTATAGTCAAGATACAGTACCTCAAACCCCAATTGATTCTAATTCGGAGACAGAAAAAGAGGTCAGCCAACAAGAACTACAAAAATTTGCTCAAGCTTACCAAGAAGTTCAAAAAATTCAAAAAAGCTCCGAAGTTAAAATGGTTCAAGCTGTTGAAGGAGAAGGTTTAAGTCCAGAAAGATTTATCGAAATTAGCAAATCACAGCCAAATTCTGAATCTGACAATAATACTACAAATGTCAGTACCGAAGAACAACAAAGTTTTGAAAACGCTAAAGCAAAAATAATTGAAATCAGACAAACAACTGAGTCTGATATGACTCAAGCTATCAACAAACAAGGATTAGAAATTCCTCGTTTTAATGAAATTTTAACAGCTTTACAACAAGATTCTCAACTTCGCGAGCAATTTCAACAAATGATGGTTAATTAACTGATAATTATCATTTTTTAGATGCGCTTCCGTCCTCGTAGGTTCGACTAAGTTGTTAGAGCCAACCGAGGGCGGGAATGTGTTTTTGCTTTATCGAAAATTAGAGAAGATTTTCTTTGAATCCTTAGAATTAATATTCTTGATCTAAGATCAAAAAAATTACTGTGACTAAACCTCAATGCTTAAGTTTTTATACTTATTTTATGGGAACGAGTCGCACACTAAGATTTTATATAGTAGTTATTTATAATAATCTAACTAAATTGATTAATGGTTCCTCGCCAAAGCATAATTGAAATATTTTCAACTTTTATTCAATTTGATTTTGACCGCTTTAATCATTGGGCGACCGACCCCCGCTTGCGTCGCAACATGAAACGACATCTTGAGCAAGCCTCCTCGAAAGAAATTTCGGAAAACTTTTGGGCTATTTACTGGCATAAGTCATGGCAAAATGAGCCTACGGGTTTAGCAAGAGAACATCTGTCTGCTTACCTGCAAGAAGTTTGTTTTTGGTCTACTAATAAAACGATGACTGGCTTTACTAGTAGCCAATATACAATTTCTGATTGTTTTCAAGTTGCGATCGCTGGTATTGATAAAGTTCTCAAAGGTTTTAATCCTAAACAAGGTTACAATCTCAAAAATTACGCCGGTATTACTTTTAGTAATCTGATTCGGGAGTTACTTAGACAGAAACAAGAGGTTGATATTTGTTCTGATTGGGCTTTATTACGGAAACTCAGTCAAAAAAGATTGGAAGAATCTCTCAAAAATGCAGGATTAACTAAAGATACAATTGCTAGTTACGTTTTGGCTTGGAATTGTCTCAAAACTCTTTACGTTCCTAATCAAGCGACCCCAACTCGTCGATTGTCTAAACCAGACCAACAAACTTGGGAACAGATTGTTAAACTGTATCAACAAGAAAGTAAAGTTCAATTACCTAACGCTACAGAAGTAGTTAATGCTGAAATTTTAGAAAAATGGTTGACAGCTTGTGTCAAGTCTGCACGTGCTTATTTATATCCGACGGTAACTTCAATTAATTTACCTCGTTCAGGCGAAGGTTCGGGAGAAATAATTGATAATCTGCCTGGGCAAATAGATGACTCGCTACTGACAGAAATGATTGTTGAAGAAGAACAAGCTGACCGTAATCAACAACAATCTCAAATCAATGGAGTTTTAATCACAGCTTTGCAAAAGTTGGATGCCGATGAACAGAAATTGTTAGAACTGTACTACGCTCGCTCAATGACTCAAACTGAGATGGCAAAAGAGCTTAATACGCAACAATATAATGTATCGCGCAAATTATCAAGAGCTAGAAAAACATTACTCAAATCCCTCGCACAATGGAGTAAAGATACTCTGCATATCTCCCTCACCTCGGACGTACTCAATGGCATAAGCACACTTTTAGAAGAATGGTTAGCTGGTCACTACAGCACATATAGTTAAGAAACACACCTGGAGGAATGCCAAAATGTCCGATTTAGCTCTTTTTAACCCAACTGATTTAGTTTTAGAATTTTCTGACAAAATTAAACAAGAAGCCTGGCGAG
This sequence comes from Stanieria cyanosphaera PCC 7437, assembly GCF_000317575.1. NCBI lineage: Bacteria > Bacillati > Cyanobacteriota > Cyanophyceae > Pleurocapsales > Dermocarpellaceae > Stanieria > Stanieria cyanosphaera. The sequence goes on from NC_019748.1 coordinate 2,349,735, forward strand.
ATAGTCAAGCTGCTGCTACTCCTACTAGTCGTTGGCAAGTATATCTGAATCAAGTTGCCCTTAGTGCTGTCTTGCCTTGGTTAAGAGAAGAACAAACTCGTGCTGTTAAAGTTGCTAGTCAAGCTTCTTTAGCTAGTATTTGGGAAGTAGTTAATGGTACTAGTCTAGCTGTCGGTGATCACAAATTAGTAATTATTCCTAGTGAAGCTGATGACTTAAGCGAAATAAGAGTTCCTCAAGAATGGGTTGATCTTCCTCAATGGACAGGAGATTATTATTTAGCCGTACAAGTAAACCTTGATGATAACTACGTTAGAGTTTGGGGTTATACAACTCATCAAAAATTAAAAACAGTAGGTCAATATCAAGCAAGCGATCGCACCTATAGTTTAACAGAAGATCATTTAATTACTGACCTTGATGTTCTCTTACTAGCTTGGGAACTTTGTCCTGAAGAAGTTACTCAAGTAGAAGTTGCAGCTTTACCAGCTATGTCTGCTACTCAAGCCAATAACCTGATTCAACGTCTCGGTAATGTAGATATTTTATTACCTAGAATGGCAATTCCTTTTCAATTTTGGGCTGCCTTAATCAAACCAGAAAGTTGGAGAAAACGTTTAGTTCAACAACGTCGTGGTTTACCTGTGAAAGGTTCAGTTGTTGAGTGGTTAAAAACAGAAGTAGCTAATGTCGTTGAAGAATTCGGTTGGAGACAAGTAGAATTTCAACCTAGTATGGTAGGTGCTAGAGGTGCAAACAATGTAATTGATGAATTTGATGCTCCTTCAGAAATAGCTTTAGCTAAACAATTAACAATTGCTAATCAACCTTATGAACTAAAAATTATCCCTTTAGATCTTGAAGATGGTTTATGGCGGTTTGAATTGCGTAGTTTAGCTCTTGGGGGTTTAATTCCTGCCGGTACAATTTTACGATTGCTCACAGAAGATTTAGAAGCTTTTGAAGGTAATGAAGATATAGCTACTACTGCTGTAGAAGAACTTGCTTTAGAAGTAGGTTTAGAGGCAGGTGAAGGTTTAGTTTGGCAAGTTATACCCACCCCCGAAAATTATGAACCAGAAATTCTTAAATTTTAATTTCAGGTGCGATAAGTTTTTAATTCAATGGCAGCTTATTGCACCCTCTCTCAATTTCAAATTTAGTTTTTTGTAGAGAAGTATTTTAAATTTGATGAAAGATTAAATTAGAATTATTGTTAATCAAATCAAGTTTATTTTTATAATTATAGTTATATGAAATAGAAAAAAGAATGCTACACATTAATCCCCACGTCGCCGAGTCTTTTTCTATCCTCCTCAACCATTCGTAGCAAACATTTAAGTATTTCATATTAGTATTTAAGTCAATTTGATAGATAAATTTCTAATGATAATTAATAGAGGTATAGCAATGCCATACCCCTAAATTGACGCTTTTCCTATTCTTTTGAATCAATCAAATTAAGCAACTCTACCTTCAGTAGGGCCAGAAATTGCTTTCCAACCGGCTAATCCGCCTTGAAGACGAGAAACATTTTCAAAACCTGCTGAAACAAATTGCTCGACTGCTGATTGTGCTTGTTCGTCATTATCGCCATAAATATAAAGTTCACGACGAGTAGAAAGACTATTCATCAATCTACCTAAAGTTTCTTCAGAGTCGATTGGTACAGCACCCAAAATTCGTTCGGTATTAAAAGAATCGCGGTCGCGAGCATCCGCAATAGTAAATGCTGGTTCTCCCCAATCTAATCTTTCTTTTAATGCTTGTGCGCTTGATACTGGTTTTTGTTGTTCTGGAGCAGTAGGAAGAACGTTTGCTAGATTGTCTTTAGTTTCTAAGATGCGTTTTGCTTCTGCTTTGGGTTCTGACATGACAATAATTTTTCTTTAATTAACTTTGTTATTGTTCATTAAGACAAAAAAAATTTTAGAAAAACTCCATCAAAAGCAATACTTTGAAACTGCTCCCACTAAAATTAGAAAAGTTATTAATTGATCTCTAGCTTGGAGTAAAGGAAATAATCGAGATCTAGCAATTCTAAAATTGATGAGGTACAGATTTAATTTTTTTAAGGCCCGACTCAGAAGTTAAGTTTACCTAGTAAATTAAGAAACGGTATATTTAACTAAGTAATAATCAACTCACAAAAATAATTAAAGTTTTGAAAATATCAGGATTTTGTTTTAAATCAAGCTAAAAATTAGTAATATTAACTACTTAAAGAATAGTTATGATTGTCCTAAATGATTTACATACGATAATATTTCCTATTAAGCCTTGGACTAGAAAGTTTCTAAAATAGAGAGGTAGTTTGATGAAAATTCTCGTAGTTGAAGATGACGAGCGTATTAGTGATGCGATCGCGGAATATCTTTCAGATCAGCATTATGCCGTAGAGACAGCTTATGATGGTCAGTCTGCGTGGGAACTTTTAGATGTATTTACTTACGATCTCGTTTTGCTTGATGTAATGCTTCCCCAAATGGATGGAATTACTCTTTGTCGTAAACTGAGAACTAAAGGTCACGAAACTCCTATTTTGATGCTCACAGCCAAAGACACTCTAAATAATAAAATAGAAGGTTTAGATGCTGGTGCTGACGATTACTTAGTTAAACCCTTTGAATTACCAGAATTATCCGCTCGCATTCGTGCTTTATTGCGCCGAGGTGGTTCTAGTACTCCTCCTGTTCTTACTTGGGGAGAATTACGTTTAGACCCCAGTACTTGTGAAGTTTTTTATCACGAAGAATTGCTTCCCTTGAGTCCGAAAGAATATAAACTTTTGGAATTCTTTTTACGTAATGGCAGAAGAGTATTTAGTCGCGCTCAGATTCTAGAACATCTGTGGCCGTTTGAACAAGTACCAGAAGAGGCAACTGTCAAAGCTCATATTCGAGGTTTAAGACAAAAACTCGAATCAGCAGGCGCTCCCCACGATCTGATTGAAACTGTTTATGGTTTGGGTTATCGACTTAAAGAACAACCAGAATAAAAAACGAAACGAAACAATTTAGCAGAAAAAAAAGTCGTTTATTTTTTAGCCCTGCTTGTAAAGAGGTTATTCACCAATAATATAGCGGTTCTCAGATTAATGAGATACAGTTAATTTCCTTGGTTGAGCGTTAATAGTTGATGGTTGATGGTTGGTCGCTATGCGCACCTTCGGTGAGGTTAATTATTCATCCCTCATAATTAGTAATTAGTAATTAGTAATTAGTAACTGATAACTGATAATTGTTTTAGGTGTAGAGGATAGCTGATGACAATAAAAGATCAATTTGTTTAGGTAATTGAAAGCTTACTTTCATTAAATTATTGGCTATGTTTCAAAGTTTACGTTGGCGACTGCTTCTTTCTTACTTAACAGTAATGGCAGCAATTTTAAGTGTATTTGGCATGGGTGTTTATGTATTTTTTAGTCGCAATCTCTACCGTCAGTTAGACAAAAAATTATTAACCTTAGCTCAATCTGCTGCTCCCGCTTTTACCGAAGTAGAAAAAACAGGTAGTAGTTATCTCAATCAGGTAGATAAAGTTCCTTGGCGAGATATTTTTAACCGCGATAAACAAAGTTTAGAATGGTTTGATGCCAAAGGTAATTTGTTGGGAAGTAAAGGGTTTATTCAATTAGAACTTCCTCCTGTGACTGGCGCAGCTAATCTTCAACACAGAAAAACAAAATTTCCTGTTCGTGCTTATACTATTTCAGTTTTTAAAGATGGTTCTAGTCCTGATCAGCCTTCTTTAGAAGGTTATATTAGAGCTAGTCAGTCAATTGAAGAAATTGAAGCCGTTCAAATTCAACTTTTTTGGGTATTAATTTTTGGCGGATTGATGACTCTAATTTTGATCGGTTTAGGTGGTTTTTGGTTAGCTCAAAAAGCAATCGAACCAATTGAAGAAAGTTTTCAAAAACTTAAACAATTTACTGCTGACGCATCCCATGAATTACGAGGGCCTTTAACTGCGATCAAAGCTTCTGTCGATGTGATGCAATCTCATCCCGAACGAATCCATCCTAAAGATGCTAAAAAAATTACTGCGATCGCTAGTGCTACTACTCAAATGAGTCATTTAATTGAAGATTTGCTGTTTTTAGCCCGAACAGATAAGGCAGTAGTTATTCCTGACCGCGAGAAAAAACCTGTTTTGCTTAATACCATTCTTCAAAATATTATTACTCTGCTTGAACCTTTCGCCCAAAATAAAGATATAGCTTTAAAAGCTGATTTTTTATTAGAAGTATTAGTATTAGGCGACCAATCTCAACTTACTCGTCTTTTTTCTAATTTAGTTGAAAATGCACTGCAATACACTCCTGCTGGAGGAGAAGTTAGGATTCATCTTCACAAACAAAACCGTTATGTAGTTGTGAGTGTTAAAGATACAGGAATTGGAATTGCACCAGATCAAATTCCGTTTGTCTTTGACCGCTTTTGGCGTGCTGATAAAGCTCGTTCTCGTCGTGAAGGAGGTACTGGTTTAGGATTAGCTATTGCCACTGCGATCGCGAAAAGTCATGGCGGAAAAATTACAGTCAGCAGTGAACTAGATGTGGGCAGTTGTTTTCAAGTGCGAATTCCGATGTTAATAGTTAGTGGCGCAACTAAACCAGAAAAAAAGGTATTGCAAAAACAGCCTTTGATTGAGGCTGAAACAACTGATTGATAACTTTTTTGATTTTAGTCAGATTAAACTTTAGTTGCCCGATTGGCAGTATTTCTTTCGAGATCACGGACTTTTTTGCCACGCCAAAATAAACGGATCGGTGTACCAGAAAAACCCAATTGTTCACGGAATTGTCGGTCGATATAACGATGATAGCCTTCATTAAAACGCTTTGGATCGTTGACAAATAGAGCGATCGCAGGAGGTTGAGAACTAACCTGTTTAAATACCAATGGCTAGAAATCAATGCTTATGAGAGCTATTCTGCTTTAGTTAAAGCTGTAGAAAACATCCTTATAAACTTTGGGACAAAATATACAATTAAATTTTGCGTAGGTACTTATTGGTAACTAACAGCTAAAATCATTAATTGAAAGCAATAAAAATCTTTCTATGGAATGATGTTAAATTTCATGGATTAATGCAAGGTAAAATGATATACAAAATATTAACAAGCAGGTCAATATGAAAACAACCTCACGTCAAACTTCTGAGTTAAATCCTCGTGAAAATATGACTCCATCTACAAAAACAACCTTGACTGGTTTACTAGTCATAGCTCCTCTATTTTTGATTCTTCTTGGTTTTTTTACTGGTTTTCTTAATATCTAATCTAAGTTGACATTCCCACGACTTTGTTTCTAACATCGCTCAAGTCGATGGGATTTTTTCAACAAATAGCCTTCTCTTTTCCCAAACATAACGTTAACAGAATAAGTCTCGTAGTATGGTGGGCGGTCATAAATTCGTCTACCATTTTTAGTTCGTTTTTACCAGGGAGTAGTCACCACTCTAAATAAACAATGCAAACTAATCAACAACTGCCTCTACCTATTATGGGTTGCGGAACATGGGCGTGGGGAAATCGACTGCTGTGGGGATACGAGCAAAGTATGGACGAACAATTACAGCAAGTCTTTAATCTTTGTGTGGAAAATGGCGTAACTTTATTTGATACAGGAGATTCCTATGGTACAGGTAGACTGAATGGTCGTAGTGAAATCTTATTAGGTAAATTTTCCCAGGAATATATAGGCAAAAACCAAGCCAATATTTGTTTAGCAACTAAACTCGCTCCTTATCCCTGGCGATTAACTAGAGGTGCAATGGTAGCTGCGGGCAAAGCTTCTGCTAAACGACTAGGTAGAATTGATCTAGTTCAAATGCACTGGTCGACGGCAAATTATTTTCCTTGGCAAGAGTGGCAATTATTAGATGGTTTGGCAGAGCTTTACGAACAAGGATTAGTTAAAGGTGTCGGTTTATCCAATTATGGCCCGAAAAGACTTAAACAAGTTTATCAAAAATTTCATAACCGCAACATTCCCATTACTACTTTACAAGTTCAATATTCTCTACTCTCTACCTATCCCGTTACTGAATTAGGAGTCAAAGAGGTTTGTGATGAATTAGGAATAAAACTCATTGCTTATAGTCCTCTAGCATTAGGATTTTTAACAGGAAAATATTCAGAAAAAGATAATTTACCTACAGGATTGCGGAGATTAGTCGGTAAACAAATTCTATCAGGAGCGCGATCGCTTTTGAATTGTTTAGCAGCAATTGCCCAATCTAAAAACAAAACTATGTCCCAAGTGGCTATTAACTGGTGTATTTGTAAAGGAACTATTCCCATTCCTGGCGCAAAAAGTCTTCAACAAGCACAGGAAAATATTGGTGCGCTTGGTTGGTTTTTGGATGCTGGTGAAGTCGAGGAATTAGATAAAGCTGCGGCGAGTGTGGATAAAGCGATGGTACAAAATATTTTTCAGAGTAACTGACATCCTCATAGCCAACAAACATGACAACAAATAAAATTTCTGATCGACAGCCAGAAAAAAAGCCAGTTACAAATAATCCCCTTGCAGAAATTGCTGGTAAATTTGGTGGAAAGTTTTGGCAACAGACACAAGAAGAAATTCAACGCTCTAGAGAAAAAGATAAGAAAGAATTAGAAACACTGTTGGATATATTTCATTGACGTTAAAGAATTAGATAGTGCTGTTGCTAAGGTGGATAATTTTCTAACCCCTAACCTTAAAAATGTGCATTTATGCTATTATGTACAAAATAGACAGTAAATTTGAGAAATGAAAAGCTACACCTTGACACAAACTCGAAATCAACACGGTGAAGTTTTTGATCAAGCTACAGTCGAACCAGTGCTAGTAACTAAGCAAAAACGACCTAGCCATGTCATTCTCTCAGCAAAAACTTATCAGCAACTCATAAATAGACTCGAAGAATTAGAAGATTTAAATTTAGGTTCATCAGCAGAAACCGCACTAAGCCAATCTTCAATGATGGGAAGTGAAGAATTTACGGCTATTTTAGAGAAACTAGCTAATGGCTAAACTCGATGGATTAAAAAGAGTTTTAGATTTCTTACAAGGCTTACAACCCAAGATTGCTGCTCAAATTGCCAAAAAAATCTTATCTCTAAATGTTGACCCTTTACCGACTGATAGTAAACAGTTGAAAGGATATCCTGGTTTTTATCGGGTAGATAGTGGTGAATATCGCATCGTTTATCGATTTAAATCAAAAGAGGATTTAGTAGAAATAATTTTAGTCGGTAAACGAAATGACGATGAAGTCTATAAAAAACTAGAGCGTTTACTGGAGTAATTGCCTTGCTATTTTCTTTTTCAATTATCCCCATCGCGATCGCCTAGTGGCAAGCTTTACAGAAAAAACGGGATGTTTGAAAGCCAACTAGCTTTAGCCGTTGGATCAAAAACGACTCGGCAACGGGGCTGTGGCTTGAAACTATGTTATCATTAATTACGTAGTTGGTCGATTACGCAAAATGTTTGTTTTAGAGTACAAGCTTAGAGGAAAAGAATCTCAATACCGAGCAATAGACGAAGCTATTCGTACAGTTCAATTCGTGCGAAATAAATGTCTTCGTTATTGGGAAGACAACAAAGGCATAGGACAAAAGGATATTTATCGATACACGACAGTGCTTAGAAATGAATTTGATTTTGTCAAAGACCTTAACTCTACTGCTTGTCAACAAGCTTGCGAACGTACTTGGACTTCTATTCTTAAGTTTTATACTAACTGCAAGCAAAATATTCCAGGCAAAAAGGGCTACCCCAAATACTCAAAACGTACTCGTTCAGTTGAATTTAAAAAGTCAGGTTGGAAATTAAACCGAGACACCAAAAGAATCACTTTCACTGATGGTAAAAACATTGGTGAATTAAAACTAATTGGGAGTCGAGATTTATTGTATTTCCAAGAATGGCAAATTCAACGAGTACGAATAATCAGGAGAGCCGATGGCTATTTCGTTCAGTTAATGCTTAAACTCGACCCTAGAGATATTACGTTACAGCTAGAACCTACTAAAAAATGTGTAGCAATAGATGTTGGTTTAAAATATTTCTATTGTGATAGTAACAATGAAACAGTTGAGTGTCCTAAATACTATAGGAAAGCAGAAAAAAGATTAAATAAACTGAACAGAAGAAAAAGCAGGAAGTTTAAAAAGAATCAAAAACAGTCCAAGAATTACATTAAAGCTAGGAACAAATACGCCAAGGCTCATTTAAAAGTAACTAGGCAGCGAGAAGAGTTTGCTAAAGAAAAAGCACTCCGTTTAATACAGTCAAACGACTTAATTGCCTACGAAGATTTAAAGGTTAAAAACCTTGTGCGGAATAAAAAACTAGCTAAAAGTATTAATGACGCTGCATGGTCACAATTAAGAAAGTGGATTGAGTATTTTGGTTTGAAGTATGGCAGACTAACAATTGCCGTACCTCCGCACTACACCACGTCAGACTGTCCTGGGTGTGGTAAAAGAGTTAAAAAATCTCTTTCTACTCGTACTCATGTATGTGATTGCGGTATACCAGTACTAGACCGAGACTACGCAGCCTCATTGTGCATTCTCCAAAAAGCTACGATAGGGCATATCGGAAGTTGGTCTAATGAGATATTAGACCTAAACGCTTGGGGAGACACAACCTCTATTCTGGTTGGTAGTAATACCTGCCAAAGTAAGTTGAGTCAGTGAACCAAGAATCCCACGAACTTTATTCGTGCGGAGTGTCAACTAAGCGCAAATATTAATAAAAAAGTTTATTTTATTTAATTAAATTAAATCCTAATCAAGGAAAATTGGTAAAATCACAGGAAATCTGAATGTTTAAAAAGTTTCTCTGAGCAAGTTAAAAAATGAATAAAGCTTTCTCTTCTCTTTTCCAGGTTAGTTTTTTTTCCTGCTGTTTGTTAATTGCAAATAATCCTGTGACGGCACAATCAATTAGTTCTGATGGTACACTTCCCACACCTACAGAAATAACTCCGACAGCTACGGGAGTTGAAATTAACGGAGGAACAACTAGGGGAGGGAATTTATTTCATAGTTTCAAAGACTTTTCTGTACCAACTGGCAGCGAGGCTTTTTTTAACAATGCATCTGATGTAGTTAATATTCTCAATCGCGTTACAGGGGGGAATATTTCTTCAATTGATGGGTTATTAAGAGCGTCGGGTAGTGCGAATTTATTTTTAATCAATCCTGCGGGGATTGTTTTTGGTGAAGGTGCAAGTTTAGATATTGGTGGTTCGTTTTATGGAAGTACTGCTGATAGTATTTTGTTTCCCGATGGCGTAGAGTTTAGTGCGACGGATACGCAGGCAGAACCGATTTTAACGATTAATGCGCCGATTGGGTTGGGTTTTCGTAATGAACCTGGGGATATTGTTAATCGTTCTAACTTTGGTTTAACTGAAACAGTGCTTGATGAAACTGTTAATCCAGCTTTGGCAGGAGTTGAGTTTACTATTCTCAATTCAGTTGGATTAGAAGTTAATCCTGGTAAAACTATAGCTTTAATTGGAGGTAACGTTTTCCTAGAAAATGCTGGAGGAATAACTGCACCAGGAGGAAGAGTCGAATTAGGAGGATTATCTGAAGCGGGAACAATTACGATTAATAATGATGGTAGTTTAACTTTTCCTGATGTAATTGCTAGAGCAAATGTATCATTAACGGGACAATCAAGAGTAAATGTTGCTGCTGATGGTGGTGGATTTATTAATGTTAATGCTCGTAATTTAAGTTTATTAGAGCAAAGTGAATTATATGCAGGTATAGCTGAAGATAGCGGTTTTCCTACTGCACAAGCAGGAGATATTACGATTAATGCTACTGATTCAGTTCAGTTAGTTGGAAGTGGTGGAATTGTTGATAGTAATCCCTATCTATTACAGTTTAATGACTACGATACTGCAATTCGTAATTTAGTCGGATTACGTCCAGGTCTAGAGAGCGATCGCAATTTAGATAGAAATCCTAAAGCTAATAGTACTGCGATAGGGAATGCAGGGTCAATTTTTATTAATACTAATTTATTACAAATTAGCGCTCGCGCTGGGGTAATTGCTAAAACTTATGGACAAGGTAATACAGGCAATATCAAAGTTCAAGCTAATGAAATTCAGCTTAATGGAGGAGACTTTCTCAACCAAGTAATCAAAGGGATAGGTAATGCTGGAAATATAGATATTGAGACATCATCATTATCTGCTCAAAATTTAGCTTTTATTATTTCAAATACTTCTGGAAAGGGTAATGCAGGCAACGTTACTATTAAAGCTGATGAACAAGTTTATTTTGATGGGAGTAATGATACTAATTTTGGTATAACTCAGTTAAATGTTCAGGTACAAGAGGAAGCAGAAGGAAACGGAGGCAATATTCAAATTGATACTGGTAATTTTGTGCTTAAAGGTGGTGCAAGAATTTTTGCTGATACTGCTGGAAAGGGTAATGCAGGAAATGTTGTTATAAATGCTGATAATCAAGTAACACTCGAAGGAGTAGGCGAAAGAAAAAGCGAAATATTTAGTACAGTAAGCAACTCTGCTCAAGGAAATGCAGGAGATATCATTATCAATACTCAAACATTAGATATTAACAATGGTTCAATATTTTCTTATACTGCTGGGAATGGTAACGCAGGAAATATTAAGATTAATGCTACTGAACAATTTTCTTTAGATGGTAGTAATGATCCTGATAATCAAATAACTCAGTTAAATGTTCAGGTGCAAGAGAGTGCAAAAGGAAATGGAGGCAATATTGAGATTGATACAGATAATTTATCTCTTACAGGTAATTCTTTAATATTAGGTGATACTGTTGGGGATGGCAATGCAGGAAATATTTTGATTAATGCTAATAATCAAGTGGCACTAGAAGAAAAAAGTGAAATTGTTATTAATGTTGGTAAATCTAGTCAAGGTAATTCTGGCAATCTAGAAATTAATACCAATTTTTTGTCTCTTAATGATGCCAAATTATTAGCCGAAACAACATCAGATTCAAGTGGTAATATTATTCTCAATATTGATGAAAATTTGACTATACAAAACAACAGTCTGATCTCTGCACGAGCTTTAAATAATGCCGACGGGGGCAATATAAATATTGATACTGATTTTATTGTCGCTTTCCCTAATCAAAACAACGATATCATTGCCGATGCTCAACAAGGAAGTGGTGGCAAGATCACAATTAACGCTCAATCTGTTTTTGGTATCGAAGAACGTCCTTTAAATCCCATTACTAACGATATCAATGCTAGTTCTGCACTGGGCGCACAATTTGATGGAATTGTTGAAATTATCACTCCTGATGTCGATCCTTTTCAAGAAACCTCGGAAACACCAGAAAATATTGTTGAACCAGATCAAGTAGTTGCTGGAGTCTGCGATGCTACTCAAACAGCACAAGATATCCTCGCTGGTAGAACTAATTCTTTTGTAGTTAAAGGAAAAGGTGGTATTCCGCCTACACCTGTTGAACCAATTCCTGCTGAAAACTTGGTTATCAATGGTCAATCTGTAGTACCAAATGCTCAGGTGCAGGGGAGAAGAGAAGTAGACGAGAAAGCTTTACAAGAACAATATCCACCGATTATGACATCTCAAGGTGCGATTTATCCTGCACGGGGAATAGTAAAAAATCCTGATGGTACAGTGATTTTGACTCGCTATCCTACCGATAATACTCAACGTGTTCCTAATAATTCTTCTAATTGTGGTGTTTAACCTCAAAAAATTCTCAAAATGCCATGACAATCTCAATTAAACTTGACTAAGTTTTGATACTTTTTAGAAGTACAAATTGTCAGTGAAATTTATGTCTCAACCTGTACTTTATCTTGCAATTACCAGTCATGGTTTTGGTCATGCTGTTCGTACCGCTTCTGTCGCAGCAGCAGTTCAAAAACTTTGTCCTGAAATTCGCCTCATTTTTGCTACAGTTGCACCCAAATGGTTATTGCAGTCTTATGTAGAAGGGGATTTTGATTATCATCCCCGTGTATTTGATGTGGGAGTAATTCAAAGCGATAGTTTGACAATGGATAAATCAGCAACTTTAGCCAAAATGCAAGCTATCAAACAACAACAAACGGAAATTATTAAGGAAGAAGTTGATTTTATCCGACAAAACGAGGTTAGTTTAATTTTAGCTGATATTCCACCTTTAGCTACTGCGATCGCACAAGCTGCGGATATTCCCTGTTGGATGATGAGTAATTTTGGTTGGGATTTAATCTATCGGAATTGGGGAGAACCCTTTCAAGAAATTGTAACTTGGATTGAATCTTGTTACCAAAAATGCGATCGCACTTTTCGTCTTCCTCTTCATGAACCAATGAGTGCTTTTCCTAATATCATTGATGTGGGTTTAACTGGAGGAACACCTCGTTATACTTCGGAACAATTACAAGCTCAATTTAATCTTAAAACTTCTGTAGAAAAAACTATTTTACTTACTTTTGGCGGGTTAGGATTACAAGCTATTCCGTATCAAAATTTATCTCAATTTTCTGATTGGCAATTTATTACTTTTGACCGACAAGCACCAGACTTACCAAACCTAATTAAAATTACAGATAATCACTATCGTCCAGTTGATTTTATGCCGATTTGTGGCAGAGTAATTTCTAAACCAGGCTATAGTACTTTTGCTGAAGCTTTACGTTTAGAAACACCAATTGTATCTTTAACCCGTCAAGATTTTGCCGAAGCTTCTTTTTTGCTTGAAGGAATTACTAATTATTCCCAGCATCAAATTATAACTCCCGAGCAATTTTGGCAAGGAAATTGGGAATTTCTGAGACAACCGCTGTTATCTCCTCGTTTAAGTTCTACTTTAGCTAAAGATGGTACAGAAACTATTGCTAAAGAGGTAATTAAATCTTTGTCAAACTAAAGGAATTAATCATTTTTTTAGCAGTATCTAAAAATTTAGAATATTTAGCTCGTTCTGCTGTATAAGTCACGATATAAATTTTATCATTTTTAATAGTAAAAGTTTCCATCTGACGGAGATTTATACCATTTTCAATTCTCGAATAAAGTAAAGAACGAGCAGGTAGTTGAGCTAGTTTAGTTTTTTGTTGACTATAAATAGATAAAGTAGCATCTTTATTGCTCGCTAAACTATCAGTAATTCTTTCACTATATTCATCTAAAGTACTTAAATCTTCAGTTAATTCCTCCACCGTAACTGAAACTTTTTCTTGAAATATATCTGCTTCAGATTCTAAAGGAGAATAAAAAACAACTACTTCTCCAGTGATAGGGTCTTCTAATTCTTCAAATGACCAATTTTCTGGATATCTGATCTCAAGATTATATTGATTATTAATATATAAAGCAAAATTTCTATACAAATTTTTTTCAAGACCAGCAAATAAAAGTAATAATGCTCCTATAAAAGGCAAAATTAATAACATCCAAACTAAAATTTTTTTCCAAGCTAGTTGTTGTTTATTTTTAGAAATTCTAGGCGGGATTTCTGTATAAGGAGGACTAACTATAAATGGAGGAGGAAGAGTAATCACATTTTCTTCTCTTTCTAATTCTGTTAAAATTTCTACCGCCGACTGATAGCGATCGCGATAATTTGGTTCAAGCATCTTTCGCAGAATTGTAGTTAATCTGGTACTAAAATCAAGTCCAGCTAAATCTATTTTTTCTACTTGAGATAAAGGATTGGCAGAAATTAAATTAGAATTCGGTAAAGAACCAATAAAAGCGAAAATTGCAGTTTTACCTAAAGCATAAATATCGCTATTATAATGAGGATTTCCTTCCATTTGTTCTGGAGGAGTATAACCTAAAGTTCCCAAAACAACAGTAGGCGGATCTGCTGGCGAATTATTAATTGGTAAAGTTAAGTTTTTGATTAAACCAAAATCAATTAAAACAATTGAACCGTCAGAACGACGGATTAAATTAGAAGGTCGAATATCTCGATGAATTACTCCTTGTTGATGCACAAAATCAAGAATTTTTAAAACATTTTTTAAAAGCTCAATAACTTCAGCTTCATTCAAAGTATGTTCTTGAACTTCTGCCTCTAAATTTTGACCTTCAATAAACTCTTCAACAAAATAAAATTGTTTTTCTTGTTCAAAATAATCGAATAATTGAGGAATATAAGGATGTTTTCCTAATCTTTTTAACGTAATAGCTTCCGTAATAAATAATTTCTCTAAATTATGCCATAATTGAGGTTCTGATTTTAAAGAAAAACTACTAATTTGAGGTTGTAGTTGTTTAATAACACATTGCTGATGCTCCGATTTACTTCTATCTTCAGCTAGATAAGTAATACTCGCATTACTTTTACCTAATTCTCTGACAATAAAATAACGCCCCCGTAATATTTTGCCAACAATGGACTTCATAAAAAACTCTCGAATAAGAAATAAAATATAGTAGTTTACTTGAGCAAAGGAAAAATAGTATTTATTTACCTTTAAATATAGTAAGCTAACCTCAAAATTTTAGTCATAAATAACAAGATTACAAAGTTGAAGACCGTTTTATTAGTTTTTATTTTGGTCTTCAACACTATGCTAAAACAAATTAAACTTAATTGTTGCGATATCATAAGTGCAAATCGCGCAAGATACTAACGAATGATTTATGATTAATTAACAGCAATTAAGCGGTCTAAATTAGCTAAAACTTCTTGACTGTGAATACTAGGTCGAACACCTAAAAATATCTCTCGCAAAATTCCTTGGGGATCGATTAAATAAGTATGACGCAAAGACATTGAACCTAACCAAGAACCATAAGCTTTACTAACACTACCATCTGTATCTGCTAACAAAGGAAATTTTAATCCTTCAGAATCACAAAACTCAGTATGAGAAGCAACGTCATCAGTACTAATACCAATAATTTGAGCATTTCTTGCTTGATACTTGGCTAGATCTTGTTGAAAACGACGAGCTTCTAAAGTACAACCAGGAGTAAAATCTTTGGGATAAAAATACAAAACTACCCACTTACCTTGATAGTCAGAAAGGGAAATTTTTCCATCACCTGTATTAGTTGGAAGAGTAAATTCTGGTGCTGGTAGATTTAAAGCAGGTTGTTGTCCTCCTAGTGCTTGGGCCGAAGCTAAAAAATTAAAAGAAATTAGAACAATTAGGCAACTTGCTAATAAAATCTTTTTCCAAAAATTAAGATGCATAGTGACACAAAATATGTTTTACTTAACATAAGTTAACAAGTTTTAGGATAAAAAATTACGAAAAATTATTTTGGTAATTGATTGCTAAAGTAACATCGTAATTTTCAAGAGTTTGTTAGAATCGTTGCTCGCAGGCAGCTAATAATATAATATGAATATGAGTTTGAATACAGATACAATAGCCCCCCACGGTGGTCATCTAATCAATCGTATTGCCACAGCAAAAGAAAAAGAAGAATTTTTAGCTCAAGCTAATTTTTTACCCAGATTACAATTAGACGAGCGAGCTACCTCAGATTTAATCATGATTGCCATTGGTGGTTTTAGCCCTCTCAAAGGTTTCATGACACAAGCAGACTATGAAAGTGTAGTTGATGATATGCGTCTGGCTAATGGACTACCTTGGTCAGTTCCTATAACTTTATCTGTAAGTGAAGAAGTAGCAGCACCTTTGCAAGAAGGAAGTTGGATTCGTTTAGATGATTCTGACGGAAATTTTATTGGGGTGTTAGAGTTAAACGAAAAATACCGTTACAACAAAGTTCATGAAGCGGTTAACGTTTATCGTACCGATGAAGATAAACATCCTGGAGTCAAAGTAGTTTACGAACAAGGTGCAATTAATTTAGCTGGACCAGTGTGGTTACTTGAGCGAGAATCTCATCCTCTTTTTCCTGCTTATCAAATCGATCCTGCTGCCTCAAGAGCAATGTTTAGGGAGAAAGGATGGAAAACAGTGGTCGGCTTTCAAACCCGTAATCCTATTCACCGCGCCCACGAATATATTATCAAATGTGCTTTAGAAATTGTTGATGGTTTATTTTTGCATCCTTTGGTAGGTGCAACCAAAAGCGATGATATTCCTGCTGATGTGAGGATGCGTTGCTACGAAATCATGCTGGAAAATTATTTTCCTCAAGACAGAGTAATTTTAGCGATTAATCCCTCCGCAATGCGCTATGCTGGGCCGAGAGAAGCAATTTTTCACGCTTTGATTCGTAAAAATTATGGCTGTACTCATTTTATTGTTGGTCGTGACCATGCCGGAGTAGGCGATTATTATGGCACTTACGATGCTCAATACATTTTTGATCAATTCAAACCTGAAGAATTGGGGATTGTTCCGTTAAAATTTGAACACGCTTTTTACTGTACTCGCACAGACCAAATGGCGACTTCCAAAACTAGTCCTAGCACTAAAGAAGAGCGAATTCATTTATCGGGTACTAAAGTAAGAGAAATGCTACGTCGAGGAGAATTACCACCTCCACAGTTTTCTCGTCCTAAAGTAGCTGCTGAGTTAGCTAGAGCAATGCAAATTGAGTCTTAAAAGTTTTATATAAAAATTTTTAATTGGTTACGAGTTGAAAGTTACTTGACTTTTACTTGTAACCTTTTTTACTATTATCCGACAATTAACAGTTATTCCTGGTAGGCTGATAGCTGAGATTCTGAAAGCTTATGGCTGATATGAAATTAAATCGGCGAACTTTGTTGCAACAGGCAGGATTAGCTCTGCTAAGTTTGGGAATAGGAGAGACAAGAATTGGTCTTAAAGTCCCTCAAATCAAAGCTTATGGGCAGGCTTTAGCACAAACAACTAATCGGAAATTAGCTCTTTTGGTTGGGGTTAATGACTATTCTCAGCATCAGCTTGATGGTTGTGTGACTGATGTCGAACTACAACAGGAACTACTGATTAATCGCTTTGGTTTTAATGCCAAAGATATTGTGACTTTAACCAATCAACAAGCTACAAGAGAAAATATTGAAACTGCTTTTGTAGAACATCTAAGAGAACAAGCGCAACCAGAAGATGTAGTGGTGTTTCACTTTAGTGGTTATGGTAGTCAAGTCAAAATTCCTTCTTCTGATATCGCTACTAGTGAAGAAGCAGTAATAAATTATCAGTTAGTTAATAGTTTGTTGCCTATAGATGGGATTTTAGCTACTAAAGGAACACCAGTAGGGAATGATTTACTTGAAGAAACTTTAATTTGGTTAGCGCGATCGCTCTTGACCGAAAAAGTTACAATGGTATTAGATACTAGCTTTATTAATAGCAAGCAATCAATGAAAGGCAATTTACGAGTTCGTTCTTTTTTAGAAGTTGCTGAACGTGCTAGTCCTGAAGAAATAGCTTTTCGTGAACAATTACAAATTAAACTAGCAAGTCTTAAGGGAAAATCAGTTCATCCTGGAATAGTTTTAGCTGCTGCTAGTCAAGATCAAATTGCTGTCGAAAAACGCTGGAATAATTTTAGTGCTGGTTTATTTACTTATGCCTTGACTCAGTATCTTTGGGAAGTTACCGCACCTAATCGGGTACAAGTAACATTAGAAAGAGTTACCGAAACAGTTAAAAATGTCATGGGGAATCAACAACAACCCACAATTATTGGTGACTCTCAACCTTTATTTACTTATTATTTGATGCCAACTAGTTTGATAGGGGCAGAAGGAATTATTAAAAATATTGGCGATAATGACTCAGTTTCTTTAAAATTGACAGGATTACCTGCTAAAATCATTGATTATTATGGAGTTAGTTCTTGTTTGTTGGTAGTCAATCCCGATAATTCAACTTCATCGGAAGAATTAACTTTAGTACAAATTCGTTCGCGTGATGGCTTGATGGCAAAAGCCCAAATCCTTCATCAAAAAGATGTTGTCAATCCAATTAAGGTAGGACAATTAGTTCAAGAATATATTCGGGTAATTCCTCGTAATGTTGGTTTAATAGTCGGTTTAGACCGAAATTTAGAAAGAATCGAACGAGTTGACGCTACCAGTGCTTTTGCCAACATTGGAGTAGTTGACGGGGCAATTTCAGTAGGAGAACCAAATGTAGATTGTTTGTTTGGTAAAATAGAGCGTACCGTTTCTAAAGCAGTTGCTACTCAGTCTGATTCTAACGTAGGAGAGAGTGGCACAAGCACTACCACTTCTTTTGGTTATGGTTTATCTTCTGTTAGTGGTATCACAATACCCCATACAGTAGGAGTAGCTAATGAAGCAGTCAAATCAGCAATTACGAGATTAACACCTCAGTTTAAAAATTTATTGGCAGTCAAATGGCTAGAATTAACTTTTAATCAAACTTCTTCGCGTTTACCTGTGGGAATTTTTTTAGAATCAATTGATAAAAATAATAGCTCTTTGATTCTGCAAAGGTCTACCCGTGCAGCCAAATTACTTAATCAACTTGCTTCTCAAGATTTATCTTTAACCCAAACTGATTTTCCTACGATTAATAGTGGTTCTTCACTACGATTACAACTAAATAATTATACCGATCGCACTCTTTATGGTATCGTTTTGGGGATAGATGCTGACCGCAATTTATTTGTACTTTATCCACCTCAATACAATAGTAAGGAAGAGCAATTTAAATTACAAGATATTGCGATCGCTCCTGGTCAAAAATTAAACTTACCTGAAACTCAAGACGCTTGGCAATGGAAAATTGCTGGTTCTTCAGGAATGATCAGTCTGTATGGTATTTTTTCGACGTTACCATTTAAACAAACTTTGGCTGCTATCTCTGCACCACCTAATTTAAAATTTGAGTCGGAAGCAATTCTTAATCTCGCTAATTCTTTGGAAGTAGCAAAAGCACTGATGCAAGATTTACACTTAGCTAGTCAAGTCGGTACGGAGATTATCGGTTTTGCTAATGATGTTTATGCTTTAGATGTCAATGTTTGGGCCACTTTAAAAATGAGTTGGGAGTTGGTCAATAATTAAATAAATAGGTCAAAGTTAAAAGTTAGAGACGTGTCGGCGACACGTCTGTACTAAAGTTCAAAATTTTTTGTTTCTGCCTATTTGTCGATAAAAATTTCGTAGTTTTGTCGGAGAAATACCTAGATAGTAACCCAAAATAATCAATTGATTGATCGCAGTAGTTTGCCACACTCCTAGTTTTTGCCAACGACGGGGAGAAGTTAACACCGCAGCAGATGCGATAACTATTTTGCCATGACTTTTTAATCTTTCGATCAATTCAAAGTCTTCCATGATTGCTAAGTTAGGATAGCCTCCAAGCTTATCAAAAGTAGATTTTTTGAGGAAAATAGCTTGATCGCCATAGGGAAGAGATAACAAACGCGATCGCAAGTTGACCATTGTTTCAATTAATCTAAAAGATTTTGTTTGACTATCAATAGCTAATTCAAAAGCACCAGCAATTACTTGAGATGAAGATAGGGTTTCTAAAATTAATGATTGATAATTAGCAGGTAATTGAGTATCTGCATGAAGAAAAAGCAGAATATCTCCTTTCGCTATTGCTGCACCTGCATTCATTTGGTAAGCTCTTCCAGGTTCAGATGCAATCATTAATTTAAGCTTATTCTCCCCGTCTCCCCATCTCCCTCTCTCTGCAAAACTAACACCCATTGCCAAAACAAGTTCAACACTTCGATCCTGACTCCCACCATCTACAATAATTACTTCAACGTCTTGATTGTCTTTAAGTCGCTCAATAGCTGTTTGAATAATTGCTGCTTCGTTAAAAACTGGGATAATAATGCTGATAATTGGCTGAGTCATGATAATTTTATGGTTTTTTTGCTTCGGATCGCTTTATTTTTATTAATTATTTTTTTTAGTTATAGTCAAGTCGCAGTAGCTTCGGTACTAGCAGATCGAATTGAGCAATATCCCAACTGGAATAGTAAACCACCAGTACAAATTGCTAAGGGAGATTTAGTTTATCCTGAATGGATTAATGGGACTTGGAATGTTACCAGTACTTTAACCGAACAAGTTGCACCTCTAGCACCAGATTTAGTTACGCCTGGGTTTGAAACCAATCAAAAGTATTTAAATCAACCAGTCAACTTTCAGGTAAGATTTGGTAAGGAATATTTTATTGCAGACAAGAATTTATTATTACCCCAAAGTTTTAATCAAATACCAGTAGTTGCAGATCGCGTTTTTAATAGTCAAAATATTGCTCAAGCTTATTTGGGGAATGGTAGCGTTTTCAAAGTTAAAGTCGATCCAGAAAATCCCAATCAACAAATTACTTTGCTCAAAGGCGGACGCAAGTTAATTTCAACTGTAACTGAGCGTGCTAGTGAAATACCAAATGCAGAGCGATTTATTGCTACAGAAGTCACTCAACAATTATTCCGCAGTCCCCAAAGAATTTATTTAAATAAAGTAGAAACTACTACCTCTTATCAATTAATTCAACCAGATTTAATCAAAGCTGACCAGTTTACCGCAATTTATCTTTCTCCTCAAGACCCTGATTATTTTAAAGCAATTAATCGTCCTGTGGCTATCTATCGTTATCGTTTAAGTTTACAAAGAAATTCACCACAAATTTCATGATCAACTTTTAATTTGCTTCTTATACCAATTTGAAAAAAGGATGCGACACATCCTGTAAGGGCGATTGGCCAATCGCCCCTACAAAAATATTATTTGATTTGGTATTAAATACGTCTTTATCCCTAGAAAATTTTAAAAAGAATCTTTCTCAAGAAGGAGGGGAATCGCTCAATCTCCTGGTTATCGTAAAAGGAATAGTTTAACTTACTGTAATTTATCTAAATTTGATTTGGAGATCATAGCGATGGCTGATATGACAACCCTAGAAACAAAGCTTGCAGATCTAAAGCTGTTTCAAAACGTTTTAATCGAATGCGCTCAAAAACTAATGGCAGCGACAGATGATCAAACGATCCGCGAGCGACTAGAAAAAATGATTACAAGCGATCGCGAAAATCTTGGCTCGATTGAAAAGGCTATTGCTCAAGTTGGTAGTACCGCTCAACCCCGCGATATCACTCAAAAACACGCTGAAAAAGTCAGTCAAATGATGGATGGCTCTGAGCTTACATTGTATGATAAATTCTTTCAGTTTGAGTTGCTCAAGCATCAACAGACGATGAATGGATTAGTAATTCATAAAGTTGCTCAGTCTTTAGACGATAAACTACAAGCTGCGGTAGAACCTCTTAATAAAGTCAATTTTGAAAATCGCGCTCATCAAGAAGTTCTTAAAGGTGTTCTTTACTTTGTCGGAACGCGAGAAATGGCTGGTAAAGAGCCAGATATGGGACTTTGGGCTAGTATTGAACAAGGTATTGCAGCCCTCAAAGGTGTGGTAAGCAGTGTAGCTAGTTAATATCAATTAGTAAAATATTTGCTACCAATAGATTGTTGTTTAAGTAATTACTAATTACTAATTAAATAATCACCGTTTAATACAGCAAAACCAATAGCGCGATCGCATTAGGGCGATCGCGCTAGCTGCTACTTGTTTGGTAGAATTTAAAAACTCGCCTCAATTGCCTCAACTAATCGATCAATCTCTTCAGGTAAAGTTAGATAATGAACACAGGCGCGAATGCAATCGGGATGATAAATAGTTCTGAGAAAAAATCCTTGAGCTTCTAAAGATTTGACTAAAGCGTCGTGATTAGGATTCTCTTTAATTTGAAAAGAAACCAATCCTGATTGAGGGGGAGTATCTTTTAAACACTTAATTGCTTTAATTTGAGTTAATCTTTCCCACAGATAACTACTTAATTGACAAATTCTTTGATAGCGTGCTTTAGCATCACCCCATCGTTGATTAGTTGCGATCGCTTGTCTTAACCCTTCATATTCAGGATAAGCAGAAGTAGCAACTTCAAATTTTCTCCCGTCTTCTTTCCACTGTTGCGGTTGTCCCTGGGCATCGGTTTCTACGCCACGCCAACCAATAAAAGTCGGTTGCAGTTGACTAAAAGCTTCAGGACTAATATACAATCCGCCTACTCCAGCAGGGCCACATAACCATTTATGCCCAGTAAAAGCATAATAATCTACTTGTAATTGAGGTAAATTTAAAGCCAAACAACCAACTGACTGCGCCCCATCTACTAAGACTTGAATTTTGTTGTTACTCGCAGGATAAGTATGACAAAGTTGAACTATTTCTGCTAGAGGTAAAACTTGTCCCGTATTCCATAACAAATGACTCAACACTACTAAACGAGTCTGAGGAGTAAGATGTTGCTCAATAATGGCGACAGGATCGCCTTGATTTAAAGTTTTTAAAATCGGACAAATAACTACTTCAACCCCAAAACGACGAGCAATTTCGCCGACAGTAGCAATTACTCCTGGATGTTCGCAATCAGTCATTAAAATTTGCTCACCCGCTTGCCAATTTATCCCCCAGAGTGGAATATTACAACCAGCAGTTACATTTTCTGCGATCGTAATTGTTTCGGGTGTAGTTGCTAATTCTTCGGCAATCGTGGTTCTTAAACGAGCAATATTTTTGCCAATCCAAGCATTAATTTCTACAGAAAATGGCCCCACTTGTTGAATATATTCATGAGCGTTCATAATTGCGTCTAAGGCAGGGCGAGCCATCATTCCTTGACCGCCAAAGTTAAAATAAGTTTTATTATGTAGTCCAGGAAACTGCTGTCGATGTTGTTCGATTGTAGTTGTCTGGAAACTGCTAGTCATAATAATCAGGGATTGTGAATTTTTGTCAGTATATCTCGAATCAATAATTTTTTATCTCAAGCTAATCATAACGATTATTCTAGAAGCAATCTGATGAACTACAGAATCTTAACCAAGACTGGACTTTATTGCAGCAATGTCGGCGGACGACTTACTAAAATGCCATGATGCTATTAACCGATGAACAAATCTTAAATTTCAAACGCTGTCGTCGCCGTACCTATTTAGATACTTATGGTAATCTTCAAGAAAAAGATGCGACTAAAGAGTTTTTGTTGAAGTTGAAAAAAGAACATCAAGCTCATATTAACAATGTGATAGCTTGTCTTGGTTTAAACTATCATCAACCGATCGCTTCCTCAACACAATGGTGGGATAAAGCTGCTGAAACTCTTGCCTTAATGCAGCAAGGAGTAGATTGTATCTATGACGGAAAATTAGCTCTTAGGGCATTTAATTGGCGATCGCTTTGGGAAGACAATGTAGAACATTCTAACTCTACAGAAGAAATTGTTTTTTTGGCAAGTCCTACTTTACTGATCAAACAACCAGGTAGCTCTATTTTTGGTGATTGGGTTTATCTTCCAATCAATGTTAAATTAGGTCGTCGTCCTAAACCAGAATACAAACTAATTGCTACTTTCCAGGCTCAAATTTTAGCGACTATTCAAGGAGTCTTACCCAGTCAATCTCAACTGATTTTACGTCAACAAGATAGCTACTTGATAGACTTAGAATATTGGCTTCCGAAAATGCGAGCGATCGTAGCTGATTGTCTTGAAATGTTATCAGTCGAAGCTGAACCAGAAGTATTTATATCTCGTCAGCGATGTAATTTATGTCATTGGTATAGTCATTGTTATAATCAAGCAAAATCTCAACAGCATTTGTCTTTAATTCCTGGAGTAACTCCTAAACGTTACGAATATCTAATTTCGATTGGAATTGAAACAGTTGAATCTCTGGCCGATTTAACTCATCGCAACCTTGAAGAAAACATTGGTACAGATATTGCTATTCAATTAAAAAAACAAGCACTAGCCATTTTACAACAACAACCAATCTTAAAATCTGAGCTTAATTCAGTCATCAAAAAAACTATTACCCATGCAGGAATTGAATTATATTTTGATATTGAAGCTGAACCAGACCTTAATTTAGATTATCTTTTAGGCGTTTTAGTAGTAGACAAACAAAATAAAAGCGAAAAATTCTATCCGTTTTTAGCAGAAAATCCAGAAAGTGAAAGAATTATTTGGCAACAATTTTTAGATTTAGTTAATCTTTATCCTTACGCACCAATTTATCATTATTCTGAATACGAGGTAGATACAATTAAACGTCTCGGTAAACTTTACGGCACACAAAAAAAACACATTTTATCGATAATATCTCGTTCGGTAGACTTACATTCTTTGATCACTAAATCAGTATTTTTACCTGTAGAAAATTATTCTTTAAAAACTTTAGCTAACTGGATAGGTTTTCAATGGCGTGACCCTGGTGCTAGCGGAGATCAATGCGTATGTTGGTATGATGGATGGTTAACCACCAAGAATCGCTCTTTACTGGAAGCAATCTTACGTTATAACGAAGATGATTGTCGTGCTACTCGTTATCTGAAAGATTGGTTAGTAGAATTTACTTTACAGTCTCCAATAACTAAAAATTGAGAACAAAATAATTGTTTTCAAATGAGTTAAATAAAATTCAATTTGAAGTTATGCAAAGAAGTTTGACAATATCGATCATTTGGCTATCTAAATAACTATTTTGAACAGAAAGCTAAGGTAAAGTGAATAGTATAAAGATCAAACAAGTGTAGAGAAAACAAACAACACTTTTTGCGTCTCTTAACCACCAAACCGATTAAGAGGTAATTGTAATGATGATCCCCATGTTTCCCTTACTATTATTGATAACTGCACTTGGAAGTATAATTTTATATTTACGTACTGCTCATGATATTTTTGGCGTATTGGCAGTAGGCACTACAATTGTTTGTTTGATTTGGGGACTAATTATTGCTCATTGGTCAATTCATTTACTGGCGTTGCTTGCTCTATTATTCATCAGGAAGCCTATTCCACTAGGTAGTTTAGTTTCCGATCAAAAATAATTAAGCCAATTCCTGTTACAGAATTTGAAGTTATGTAGCTTTTTGCATGAGGGGAATCTTGCCATAAGGTAAACTAGCCCTTAATCCCGAAGAAATACCCTTACATAGGAGAACACTCGGTAAATAAGGAGCCGATATTAAATGTCTCATAGCGTAAAAATCTACGATACTTGTATTGGTTGTACTCAGTGCGTACGGGCTTGCCCCACGGATGTACTAGAAATGGTGCCTTGGGACGGCTGTAAAGCTGGTCAAATTGCATCCTCTCCTCGTACAGAAGACTGTGTAGGTTGTAAGCGGTGTGAAACTGCTTGTCCTACCGACTTTTTAAGTATCCGTGTCTATTTAGGGCCTGAAACTACCCGTAGTATGGGTCTTGCTTACTAAAGATCGAAGAAAATTCGTCTACTCAAGACGGAAAGAGGTTTAAAATTGCTTAATTATATTTGGCAATGGTTGCCTCAGTTTTCTTTGATTTTGCCCAACCAATTATTAAAAGTGGCAATTATTAAGCTCACTTTATATTTTGTCACAATATAGTGTTGTTCAATTTTCCAATTATGCTGCTATCAGTTTAGTTGGGAGTTGACGGCACTATTGTTTTTTGGCTCGATATCTAAAATTTAAATTTTGTTTTTAATTAAAGAAAGAGAAATTAACTGCATAAAAACCAAAAAAAAACGTAAGAAACGATGAGGTCTAAGTTTCGCTGGTACAATTTAACATTATTTATTCTGAATTGGTAATTTTTTTTTAAGCAGTTATTTAGTTAAAATTATTAAAAATGATGACATTTATTCAACGGACAAAATTATTAGCTTTAGCTTTAGGAGCGATCGCTCTTCCACTTTTTACCTCTACTTCCAAAGCAGTCGCTTTTGAAGAACAAGCAGTTAATTCAGGACAATTTTTAGCAGTAGCTGTGCCTTTTGGTTATAAAGAATATCGCTTAGAAATTATCGAGCAAATTCCTGGTAAACAACCTTGTTGGCAAGAAAGTGGTTCTGGTCCGGTTACAGTAAATTTGTTATTAAATAATTTTGACTATACAGGCAGTTGTAAGCGGATTACCAACACTAATGGTTATACTCTCCGTCTCAACGGACAAGACGATGCAGTTTCCTATGTCAACAAAATAGTCGAACGCAATGGAGAACTACAATTAATTGCCTTTCACAAAGACCCCAAATTACCAGATTTAACTATTGGTAGAACTAAAGGATTAACTGCTAATGCGATGAGAGTTTTTCTTGAACCTGGTTGGCAAATCACTAAAAGAGTTCACCAAGGACAAGTTGTCGATCATGTTTATTTAAGTGGTAATTCTACAACAGCTAATAATCCTGTTCCCTTTAATTTTAGTAATTCCAATCTTAGTATCACTAGTCCAACTCCAAATAATCCCTCAGCTAGCTCTTTCCCTACTAATCCTCAAGCAGCAAATACAACAGTTAATCCAACTCCAGTACTAAGTGGCAGCACAATTATGGATGGAGTTTCGCAAGTATATCAAGGCGTTGTTAGTCCAATTTTAGGGTCAATCGTGGGAGGAGTGACTGGTGGTACTCCTCAAGCTACTAGTCAAGCTGCTTGTCAACCTGGTAGTGCGGTTTGGACTGATTCTGGTACAGCACAACAAGTAGCAGTACTAGCGGATGGAACAGTTCAGTTGGGTAATCAGCAGGTAAATATCAAACCAATCTTGACGAATAATGGTATTAATCCTGAACAGTTTTTATCCGGCCCTAATTCGGCGCAACTAGATTTTGATGGTGATGGTGCAGTCGAAGAATTCAAAATTCAACAACCACCCCAAGCTTGTACCTCTACAGGTTATTAGCTTGAGTTGCGGGTTATTTAAACGAGCGCGCGCGCCAATGAAAATAGATACACTAACTATCAAACTTTTGTTTTAAGAGCATAACTTTTAAATCTTTCCATATCAGCCATCAAAGTAGATTCAACAATTCTCCCCAAAAAAAGATTATCCATAATTTTGCCCAAAATCCCGGGGATACCATAGGCTACAGTTAACTTGACAATACTACTACCATGACGGTCATAAAATCTCACTGCACCTCGATTAGGTAAACCATCTACCGATTCCCATTGAATAATTTGACCAGGAACAAGTTTAACAATTCGAGATAACCAAGTAAAGTTAAAACCACCACTAGCTAATTTCCAACGAGATAGTTCGGGATTATCTGCTAATACCTCAACCGAATCAATCCATTTCATCCAACGTGGCATTTGTTCTAAATCAGACCACAGTCCCCATACAGTTTCGATGGGAACATCAACTTCTATTTGTACTGTATGTTCAAGCCAATCTGTCATTAGAATTAAACTTATTTTAATTAATAAAGTAAAAATCGTTAAACGCGATTACGTATTGCACACGGTTTTCTAGCCGAAGGGCCTCGAAGAGAGCAAAATTCTCTGCTTCCCGTCAGCTTTGATTTTAAATAAAGTTATTATCGCATTTTCAAAGCATAAGCCGGAAATGGTTTCAAGTCTGCTCTTAAATATATATTTTATAATCCTACCGAGAAACAATGCATTATATGAGGTCTTGTTGAATAGTTACACCTTAGTAATGATATTTTCTTAGAAAACAACAGTAATTCAGAGCAGTTACCAGTGAATTACGTTATTTTGACAATAGATTGGCTAAACTCTTGGATTTTTTGCCAAACTAATTCTAATAAATTGCGATTATTGACATCAAACCATTCAATTTCGGGATAAGCTCTAAACCAAGTGCGCTGACGTTTAGCAAATTGACGAGTGTGCAAAATTGTTAAGTCTATCGCTTCAGCTAAAGAAATATCTCCTGCTAAATACTGTTTAATTTCGGCATAACCTAAAGTATTTAATAAAGGTAAATCTTGACCGTATTTTTGAATTAAATATGCTACTTCTTTTACTAATCCTAATTCGATCATTTGATGAGTTCTAATTGCGATGCGACGGTTCAATTCTTCCACTTCACCATCTAAACCAATTTGTAAAATAGGATAATCAGGGGGATTTTCTCCTTGTTGTTGGGAAATCGGCTTACCCGTGACATAAAATACTTCTAAAGCTCTTAATGTTCTAACTTGATCGTTAGGATGAATTTTTTGTGCTGCGATCGCATCGACTTGAGTTAACCAAGCATATAGTTGAGTTTGTCCTAAAGTAATCAGTTGCGATCGCAATTCGGGTTGAGGCGATACTCTTGGTATTTTTAAGCCTTTAGTAATTGATTTGATATATAACCCAGTTCCTCCTACTAATAAAGGAGGATCGTTGGCAGCATCAGAAATTAAATTTTGTGCTTTTATTTGATATTCAGCTAAAGTAAAATTTTCCGTTGGTTCGCAAATATCAATTAAGTAATGCGGTACTAATTTTTGTTCTGTAACTGAAGGTTTGGCTGTACCAATATTAAACTTTTGATACACTTGGCGAGAATCAGCACTAATAATTATTGTATTGAGACGTTGAGCTAATTCTAGAGCTAATCTCGATTTACCACTAGCCGTAGCACCACAAATGACTATCAGCATTTTTAATGAAATAAAGTGTCAGACAGCTTAGTATTTTAGAGTAATTACGGTTATTTGACTAAGTATTAATTTGACCAAACTAATTTTATTGTTCACTTTAGTTCATCTTAGCTTTAAAAAAAGCTAGCTTTTTATCAAATTATAGTAAATTTTACTCGAATAAGTCGACAGTAAAAAAGCTGATAAGTTAGTTTTGAATAACTAAAAGAAAACTATTCTTAAATCTAAGTATTTTACAACAAATATTATTAACTATGATTGAACTACTTTATCTCGCTTCTCAAATTCAATGTGGTGCTAATAGTCCACTTATAAATGTAAAAGTCGATGTTTATCATAATCAGGCTCTTGTCAAAACTATGTCATTAAATGAAAAAAGTTATTTCCCAGTTAATTCTCTCAACGATTTAACTTTTCAATATAGATTTGTTAATTCTAGTTGCACTCCTGCAACTCCTACTCAAGTAGTATTAGCTCCTCAAGATGCATTACCAGCCCTACCAGCAGCCTACGATCAACAATCTATTCAACAGTTACTAAATGGTTTAAATAGTTATGAAGAGCTTTTTTTAGTAGAGCTTGGCACTACTAATACAACTAGTTCTGCTTATGACTTACAAGATGTAGTTTTTATCGTTAATAATAATCCTATACTTCCTGATTAATTATATTGATTGAAATTTATTGTTAATAGTTTATGAAGTACAAAAATTAATCAATTTTTCCAACTAAAGTAAAAAAAATATATATTGAGATTCCTAGTTTCTTAGGTAGTTAAATACATCAAGAAAAATTTTGTATTTAATTACCTATTTTTTTTGCATAACCAGATTGTACTCAAACCTAATAAAACAATAGTTAACCAATCACCCCATTTAACATACAAAGTTTTAGTTTTTCTGCGATAAATAGTATCTGCATAAATTGCGTATTGATTAATTTGCGATCGCCATAGAGTATGTCCGCGAGGATCGACTATTGCGGAATACCCTGTATTAGTTGCTCTAGCTGCCCATCGATCAGTTTCAATTGCACGCATGACATCCAAAGCATGATGTTGGGCAGGCATAGCTGAACTATAATGAGCATTATTAGAAGCTGTAATAATATACTCGCCTCCTGCTTTAGCTTGACGACGAAAATGTTCAGAAAAAGCTGACTCGTAACAAATTCCTGCGATCGCTCTTCCAAATGGAGTATCAAAGATTTGATTAGATTTTCCTGGAACTAAATGAGCATCTAAAGGTGAAAGGCGATCGATAATTTTTCCTAAAACTGATTCAAAAGGAATATACTCTCCTAATGGAACTAATTTAAATTTATCGTATTGGCTATAGGTTTTGCCTGTACCAGTAAGCGTAAATAAACTATTAGTATAACTATTACCTTCTTTACCAAAAGCACCAACCCAAGCAGGAATTTTTTCTTTTAATACTGCTTGAGCAAAAGAAGTTTGATTATTAATAATATTCTCCCAATAAAAAGGTAATGCTGTTTCGGGAGTAAGAACAATATCAACTTTTTGTTTGGCTAATCTTTGATAACCTGTAGTGTAACCTTCAATTGCTTTGCGCCAGCCCGTAGGAGATAATTTGATTTCGTTAGGAATATTACCTTGAATAATGCCTACTTTAATAGCTTGTTGATTATCTAGATTAATAGGATATTGATAAAGCCAAAATCCAAATAAATGACAGATAAAAAATATTCCGAAGGGGAGAAAAAAAAATAAATTTTTTGAGTAGAGATTAGTAATTCTTTTTCTAATTAAAATTGCTTCGGCTAGGAAACCGTTGACGGCAACAATCCCGATGGTAATGGCACTAGCACCAGAGATTTTACCAAGTTGCAAAATAATTAAATTATTAGGACTTTGAGTAGAAGCAAGGGAAGTCCACCACAAAGGTGTATAACTCCATAAAGCTTCTAAACTACACCATAACGTTACGCCCAGTAAAACTTTTAAGCAAGAATTGCTAATATTTTGAGATTGAAAAAGATCATTAAACTTTTTAGTAATTATAGTCATCAACACCGACCAAGTAACTACTAAAGCTGTTCCCCAACAAGTAATAAATAACCAACAAAAAATAGCTATTAATAAACTAGCTAACCAAGGTACTCCCATCCAACTCATGGGATGAATACCAGTAATCCAAAATAAAGCTAATCCATAAAAACCAAATCCCCAAATTGAAGCAATTAAAATAGTTTGTGGTAAAGAATTTTTAAATTTAAAAAGTGCTAACCAAAGTGGAACTAAACCAATCCAAGCTAACCACCAGAAATTATTAGGTGCTGGTGCTAGTCCCATTAAAATCCCACCGACTAAACTAAAAATTAGCTTTTTTTTTAAAAGGAAACCAAGGTTTTCTTGAATTGTTTTACTATAAAATATTTGCAAGGATTTAAAATTATTATTAAGAGCTTAAAGATTAAATTTTACAACATTTATAGTATGGCAGATTTGAATTAAGAGAGCGGTTGCACTTAAGGCGATCGCTATAATAAGATCAAGATAGAAAAAGTGATTGTTTAACCTACTTGAGAACCACGATATCGTAATTTACTCTTCAATTCATTAGCTCTAGCAAATTGAGGGATATCGCCTTGATGTCCCATCACAATTACCGTATCTCCTTTCTCTAACAACGTATTATGATCGAGATTTCTAACAATTGTACCGTCTTGTTTTCTCAAAGCGATCGCAATAAAACCCCCTTTTCCTCTCACTTCTAATTCTCTAATAGTTTTGCTGACAAAAGGAGATCCAACAGGAACTGCCAATTCATCGATTTGCACATCAACATGAGATAGTAATTCATTAAGTTGTCTGCGTTCTTCTTTAGTTTCTAGAAAATCTATTGCAGTGGGACGAGTAATTAAACTAGCCATGCGTAATGCGCTGATAGTCGCAGGTAAAACAACCTCATCTGCACCTGCCAATCTTAACTTTTTTTCAGTGGTAGGAAATTCGCCACGAGCCAAAATTTTCAGTTTGGGATTTAAACCACGGGCAGTTAAAGTAATAAAAACATTAGCAGCATCATCTGGTAATACCGTTGCTAATATTTTAGCTTTTTCAATGCCGATCGCTTGAAGCATCTCTTCATCAGTAGCATTGCCGATTTGTGCCAAATATCCCAACGCTTCTGCCTGGGAAATGCGAATGCTATCTCGATCTAGAATAACGAATGGTTGTCTTGCTTCTTGCATCTGGTGAGCTAAGATCTGTCCCATCCGCCCAAATCCACAAATAATTATATGTTGTTTTAGGTTTTCAATATCTTTGTTTTTTTTGTGACTATCCAAAGCTTTATTGATTTCCCCTTCAGCAATCATTTGAATAAAACCTCCTACGGTATAGACTGCTGACGAAGTGCCAGCAATGATCACGAAAATAGTAAAAATTTTTTCTGAGGGAGTTCTTAATGGGTTTACTTCTCCATAACCAACACCAAAAATGGTAATAACTACCATATAGATTGAATCCAATAGAGTCCAGCCAAATAAGCCATAACCAACTACTGCTACCACCAGCGTGGCTGTAAAAAAAGTTGTGCCAATAAAAATCCGTTTAAATGACTCTTGCATGGATTAGGTTGGTAAGCAAATAGAATTAGAGCCGAAGGTACTCCGCCTTTTAAAAATGAAGCGAGGTTCAACTTTGTCGATCTAATCTCACTTGTAGAACTAAATGTTGTATCCAACAGCACAAGTCTGATAGCAGTTACCAGTTATCAGTTATAAAGTAGCAATTAACAATCAACCATCAACTGAATTGATATGTACAGTTTTTATGTACAATTAAATAGATACTGAGCCAAGCAGTTATGTTTTCAATTCAAACTACTTATACTAATGCTCGACAAAATTTAGCCAAATTACTTGATCGCGTGGCTAATGATAATACTATTGCTTTAATTACCAGAAAAGGTCATCCTGATATGGCAATTATTAGAGCCGATGAATTATCTTCTATTTTAGAAACTTTACATTTATTGCGATCGCCTGCAAATGCTCAAAAACTCAATCAAGCTCTTGAACGTTCTTTAGCTAGAGATTCCGAACCTGTGATTGCTTCAGAATCAATTGTAGATTTATGTCAGGAGTTAGGAATTGCCAGAGAACAAAAATAGGGCGATTGTTTTCGATCTGCAATTTCGAGAAGATTTACGTTGGTGGTTTAAACAAGATCGCAACATAGCTAATCGTATTTTAGATTTAGTTGAAGCTATTACTAAAGAACCATTTAAAGGTATTGGCAAACCTGAATGTTTGAAATATCGAGAAGCAAATACTTGGTCAAGAAGAATTACTCAGGAACATCGCTTAGTGTATCGTGTAACTGAAGACAGAATTGATTTTTTGCAAGCAAGATATCATTATTAGTTAGGTTAAATTTTTCAAATTTACGAATAAGTCTAAAATACTTGAGCAACTATCAATAAACCGTACAATTTCTATGAGTTATTTTCGTGCTGCTGTTGATGCCATGACTGGCTACATTCCTGGGGAACAACCAAAACCAGGGACAAAGATTATTAAACTCAACACCAACGAAAATCCTTATCCTCCTTCTCCTCATGCTGTAGAAGTTTTACGTACTCTCGATAGTGAATGGTTGCGACGCTACCCCGATCCTTATGCCAAAGATTTTTGTCAAGCAGTCAGTGAAGCTTTAGGTGTCCCTTCTGATTGGATTTTAGTTGGTAATGGCAGCGATGAATTACTTAATGTCATAATTCGCGCTTGTGCAGAAGGAAGCGATCGCTCTGTAGTTTATCCAATGCCAACCTATGTACTTTATCGTACCTTAGCTGCGATCCAACCTGCTCAAGTTCAAGAAATTCGGTATCCTGAAGATTTTCAATTACCAATAAAAAAACTTGTAGCTGCTAAAGGTGCAGTTACTTTTGTCGCTTCTCCTAATAGTCCATCGGGACATTTAATTCCCTTAGAAGATTTACGCTCATTAGCCGAGCAAATTCCTGGAATTCTGGTTATAGACGAAGCTTATGTAGATTTTGCTGATTATTCAGCTTTACCTTTGGTTTTTGACTTAGAAAACCTTGTCATCCTCAGAACCTTATCCAAAGGATACTCCTTAGCTGGTTTAAGAATGGGTTTTGCGATCGCCAATCCTAAGTTGTTATCAGGTTTGTTTAAAGTTAAAGATAGTTATAACATTGATGCGATCGCTACTGCTGTCGGTACGGCAGCTATGAAAGATCAAGCTTACAAAAATGAATGTGCTAATCAAGTAAAGATTTCACGAACGAAATTAACCACAGACTTAAAAAATATTGGTTTTGAGGTTCTTAATTCTCAAGGTAATTTTGTTTTAGCAACACCCCAAAATAATAGTGCGGAGTATTTATATCAAGAATTAAAACAACGAGGTATTTTAGTTCGTTATTTTAAACAACCTGGTTTAGAAGATAAATTACGTATTACCGTAGGAACAGAAGCACAAAATCAAACTTTACTAGAAGCATTAATTTCTTTAATCAGATAGCAATTTTATTTCAACTAATTATTTGTACTTGATCCAAATCTAAAAACTAATTTTTGGCTGGTTACTTTTCTGTTGCACCAGCTTGTTGTAGTAACTTGACTATTTCCCCGTATTCATTAAATCTAGCTAGCATTAAGGCGGTATAACCACCACGGTTGCGGAGATCGAGTTGAACTTGATTGGTTTTGAGTAGAGTTTCAACAGCCTCAGTATAACCGCGATGACTTGCCCACATTAAAGCGCTTGCACCAGAACGATCTTGGATATTAACATCTGCACCAGCTTTAATTAGTTCCTCAATTATTTTAACTTGACCGCGATCGCAAGCTTGCATGAGAACTGTTTTGCCGTCTGGAAGTCTAGTATTGGGATTAGCACCTGCTGCTAATAGCATTCTGATAATCTGTTCGTTGTCGTGTGCCAAGGCTAAAGTTAAAGGTATTTCTTCTTGATTTTCTAGTTGGGGATTAGCACCGTGATTAATTAATAACTCTACAATTTCTTGATATCCTTGCAAACAAGCTATCATTAACGGAGTATCACCAATTTTATTGCGATAATCAACTTCTGCGCCTGCTTTTAGTAACGTAGCAACAAGATACCGATATCCTTCAACTGTAGCTATGTGTAAAGGTGTGTCTCCTTGTAAATCTGCCAAATTTGGATTAGCACCAGCTTTTAATAATTGTTGAACAATTTCTTGATTGCCATTGCTTGTCGCGATCGCTAGAGGAGTTTCTCCTGTGGTAGTGGTTAAATCTATTTCTGCACCTGCTGGTAATAAAATGTCAATAATCAAGGGATTTTCTGTTTCTGTAGCTAAAGTTAAAGGAGTTTCACCTTGCCAATCACGATTATTAATTGCTGCGCCAGCTTGAACTAATTCTTGCACTATTTCGGGTCGATTTGAGCCAATCGCTAGACTTAAAGGACTATCTCCATCGCGGTCGCAAATATTGATTTCTGCACCTGCTGCTACTAAAAGTTGCACTACTTGTAAATAACCACGATAAGCTGCGATCGCCAAAGCAGGAGTACCATCATCATTAACTTGGTTTAGATCTGCACCAGCATTAATTAAAGTTTTGACAACATCGATTTGATTTGCTGCTGCTGCCATCATTAAAGCCGTAATAAGGTGAGGTTGGTTGCTACAATTAACGTCTGCGCCAGCTTGAATCAGTAAATTGACAATTTCGCTATAACCTTTTTGAGCAGCATACATCAAAGCGGTAGTACTTTTTTGATCGCGCTCATTAGGATCTATGCCGTGATTCAATAACTCTTGCACTAAATCGCGATCGCCATTAATAACTGCTTGTAATAACGAAGTGTTTTGACTAAGAATCATCCCTATTACCCAACTCATAACCCTACTGTTTTCAGATTATGTCAGTTTGACAAACTTTTAATTAAGGTTTTTTGAAGGGCATAACTGTTAACTTTCTAATATTGCTTTATGTTAAGTTAAGTTTTATAAAAATTATAGATTAACTTGAGAAGAACACTATGGCACTAGAGATTCCTGACACAATTAAAACTTGGTCACAATTTGGTCATCCTATTTTAATGTGGGTATTATTGGGCTTGACAATTTATGCGTTATATCTTGGGATGCAAATTAGACGTACTCGCAACGCAGACAAAGAGGTTAGAAAAGAATTAGTTAAAAAGAATTTTAGTCTTAGACATCATCAAATTGGTTCAATTTTGCTAGCCTTGATGGTTTTAGGCACAATTGGTGGGATGGGAGTGACCTATATTAATAATGGCAAATTATTTGTAGGGCCTCATCTTCTAGCTGGTTTAGCTATGACAGGAATGATTGCTACTTCTGCTGCCTTAGTTCCTTATATGCAAAAAGGTAACGAATTAGCTCGTTATACTCATATTACTCTTAATGTTGTTTTGTTAGGTTTGTTTGGTTGGCAAGCCGTCACTGGAATGCAAATTGTCCAAAGAATTATTGAAAAAATGGCTTAATTTATTAAGAATCATTGGTCATTGGTAATTTACACTGATGACCAGTAATAATTAAATGGGTTCATTGTTTTGTTGAGACCTACGGTAGTGCGCTTCGCTTAGGTTGATGGTTGATTATTTGTCCCTCATAATTAGTAATTAGTAATTAGTAATTAATAACTGGTCACTGTAAAAGCCAATGTTGAAGCTGATTATTTTCTTCAATTAGTTGAGAATTAAAAGATACTTGTTCAAGTGTAGTATTGGGTTTGGGACGAATTCTTAAAAGATAATAACCATTCATTCCTGTTGCTGGTAAAGTGTATTTTTCTGTTTTAATTTGACAATAATTTAGGGGTAAACTAGAGCGGTCATAAATAGTAAAATAAATATCGTAATCTTGAATTAAAGAATTGCTAAACTCTAGTTGTAAGGTTTGAGTTTTAGTTAAATAATTATAGAAAAATTCTGTAGCTGGCGCACCTACTGGTAAAAATTCGTATCTGACAAAAGATTCTGGTAACCATTTTCGTAACTTAAGAATAGTAAAAATATAATAGTGTAAACTCAAGTAAAACCAGTTTTTGGCTTGAATTAAATTGTGATAAAAATCATTAATATTATTGGGAACATCCGTAGCGGAAACAAAATCTTGGTTATCTATTTTAATAGCAGGTAAATTAATACTATTGCGCCAATTATAATATCTAAGCCCTAAAGAATATTTTCCTGGTTTCAATTCAATTGATTGCCAGGATTTAGTAGAATTAATTTGATGAGATTCAAGGCTAGTAATAGTTCGATAAGTAGGAAAACTATAAACGACTGCAATCCAAGAACCAGCAGAGTTATTAGCAGATTGTAAATCTATAGAGATTGATTTTTGAACGGCAAAAGGCCCTAGAGTTCCAATAATTGCATGAGTGTTCCAACGCGGACCTTTAGTCATTAAGACAGGTAAACTCAAAAAAGAATTAATTGTTTCTTGAGATAAAACTCGCCATTGAGAAGCTTTTTTTTTGTTGGTTGCTAAATAAAGAGTGAATAAATTGCCAATCAAAAACTTCATTATTTTATAAAATATAAAAGATAATAAAGCAAGAGTAATTTCTCCAATTAAAACAATATTATTCATTTATTTTTATCTCCGTCGAATTTGACATATAGTATTTTTTGATTAAATGAGATACAGTAACTATTCTGGCTTTTTGTTAATGGTTAATTGTTGGTCGCTACGCGCACCTTCGGTGAGGTTGATTATTCATCTTTCATAATTAGTAATTAGTAATTACTAACTGTAAAAGCTAATTATAAGAATTGTTATAAGCCAAATAATATTAGTTACAAACAGATTTAATTTAAAATGATCGCTTTTGAAGTTTCATTTTTTCTTTGTTTATATTTCTGACTCTAAACTTTGAGTATCTGCTACATTTAAACCAACAATATCTTCAAAGGCAGCGACAATAATACAAACTGTTAAAGGAATAGTAACTAGTAGTCCTACTCCTAAAACTAATAATCCTCCTAAATTTAGTAAACCTAACAGCAAGATAAAACCAAAGAAAGCAAACCATTTTTTAGTAATTATTTTCCGACTAGTTTCCAAGGCTGACCAAAAACCAAAGTGTTTTTCAATCACAAAACAAATTCCAAAAACATAAGCAACAGCTAAATATATTCCTGGAATAATTAATAAAATACATCCTAATATTGTCAAAATACTTCCAACTAAATTAACTAAAAAAATTGGCAAAAAGTTATTAAAACCAAGAAAAAAGTCGCTAAACGTTTTGGTTCTATTTTTAGCAATTTTCAAAGCTACAATATAAATACCAGCTACTAAAACTGGACTAAGAATACCATTAATTATGCCCCCTTGACCATCTTCATTAATTCCTAATGGATACGGAAGACGAGCCGTAAAGCCCGAAATTACAATTACTAAAGTAGTAAAGCCAATAAATTGCCACATATATTGCTGAAAAATCTGCCAACCCTGCTGAAAGTATTGACCTCTTTTAAATGTATAGTTTGGCTTTAAGTTAAATTTATGACCGCTCATGAGCAATTCCAAAGTGTTACAACAAAATTTTATCTTTGAAATTGTTTAATGTTTGAATACTTGAAGTTTATTGTTAGATTTTCATCGACTGCTGCGTTATTTTTACTTGAATCTTTTGACAAGAAATTAATCGTACTTGTTGACTGCACTATTCAATTGAATAGAATACAGTCCCTAATCAATCAAAAAGCTTATTTACTTTTAGTCTAGCTTACTGAAAAGTGTCCTAATTAAAGCTTGCGATTCAACTTTGAGATCACAATTATTCCCGATTGATATCACCGTCCTTCTAGGATTATGAAGGAATTATGAAGTAATACATAAAACAATTACTTTTTGATTAAGAGCATCGGGAGATAACTGAATGCAAATTTTAACCAATAATAATCTAATCCAAACTGATTTTTCCATTAAAACGGAATGGAATAATGGATTTACGGGAAGATTAGATATTTTTAATACAGGAGAAACAATTGATGGTTGGACAATAGAGTTTGAATCTGCTTTTGAAATTGAACCTGGCATGATTTGGGGCGCAGAAATTGTTAGTCATGAAGGCTATCGCTATATTTTAAAGCCAGTAGATTACAATGAAATCATTAATTTTCAACAAACCATTTCAATTTTCTTTAACGCTAACAAAGTTAACGGACAAATTATTAGTCCTACCAATATTTCCTTTGATGACGATCCTACTTCTACAATTAAAGCTTCGCCAGTTAATACATCAGAACCAGTAGCAGAAGTTCCTGCTGTGGCAAATTCAGAGACAGTCACAACACCAGATGATAATTTATCCACAGACGTTGATTTTACGCTGATCAAAGATTGGGGAAGTGGCTTTGAAGGTAAAATAACGATTACTAATAACGGTAATAGCAATATTGATAGCTGGAGTCTAGAATTCGATTTTCCCAATCAAATTAATAATATTTGGGATGCTGAAATCGAGAGTAATGAAAATGGTAACTATGTTGTTAGTCACGCTGCCTGGAATCGTGAAATTGCTGCGGGAGAAACTTTAACTTTTGGGTTTACTGGTTATAATTCAGTTACTTCAGAACCACAAAATTTTGAATTAAATGGTTCAACTTTTACTAGTCTTAGTATTTCCGACAGTATCTATACTTTTTCTAATCCTAATTTAGCACCAGAATTAAAACTCAATCAAAACTATCAGGGCAGAGGTACTTTTTATGATGCTGCTAATCCTTCTGGTGGCAAAGGTGCTTCTGGTTATGATGTGCCAGCGCAAAGTGAGCTAGAAAAAATTGTAGCGATTAATAATGTGCAGTGGAATGGTTCGGAAGCAAGTGGTGCTTTTTTGGAAGTATCTGGCCCTAAACAAAGAGATGGTGCTACTCCAATCATAGTTCAAGTGGTAGATTATTTATACGAACGAGCAGATGGCTTAGATTTGAGTGCAGAAGCTTTCGCTGAGATTGCAGATCCTATTGATGGAATAGTTAATCTCAATTATAAATTAATAGGCCCTGCCGATGACTATGTAACAGCTTATGGTTATAGGATCGGTCAAGGTATTGTTGTCGAAGGAATTTCTGAAACCAATCCTTATTACGCAGCAGTCAGATTAAATAACCACCGCTATCCGATTGAAAGTGTTGAGTTGATTACCAATGATGGTAACCTAATCGATCTTAATCGCGAGTCTGATAATCGTTTTGTTTTAAACGGTAATTATCCGCTTAATGGCGCACAAGATCTGCTAGTTACTGATATCTTTGGTCAGCAGATTACCTTAAATGATGTGGATATTACTAATGGTTCTAGTGCTGATATTGTAACTGGTGAACAATTTAACCTAATTTGATCTTGAACTAGTGATTTTCAGATCTATCAGGTGTAAACTCGATTATTTTGAGGCAGGAGTAAGAATATAGTTTATATCAATAATTCGAGCAACGCTATAGTTTTCTAGAGACATGGTTCTAAATTCCATTCCTGTGAACCTCTATCTGGATAACAGCGATTTTGTTGTCCTACCCAAATTAGTTGCCATTGCTTGCCTTGAGGTTTAAATTCTAAACGATAACGCGTTCCTTCAACTGAATCATCTAATAAACCTGTTTGAGTCAGTAAAACGACTGGTTGATTAAAAACTCGCTCAATTAAAGTTAATTCTTCTTGAAAGTTGCCTTCGCTGGGAATTTCTTTAGCACCGTAGAGATTCTTGGCAATTTGAAGGGGATCTTCACCAATAACTTGATCGGGTATTTCTAGTTTAGTAAAAAGCCTGCGCCCTGGATCGAGGGGTACATTACCAATCTTTTCTTCTGCTAGTTGTTCCAGCTTGCCATCAGCTAAATTGTAAGTCTGAACTACTTCTAGGGTAGGGCAACATTGGGGTTCTGCTTCTCCCTGTTTAATTAGTTGAACTTTGATTTGTTCTTCTGCTAATTTAACTGATTTTACCCAAACGCGATCGCCTAAAAATTGAGTTGCTAAGGTTTGATATTGTCCAGCTACTTCTTTCATCACCACCAGATGAATAAAAATTCCCGAACCTCCTGTATTGGAACTCAAGAGAACTGTA
Organism: Stanieria cyanosphaera PCC 7437; assembly: GCF_000317575.1. Taxonomy (NCBI): domain Bacteria; kingdom Bacillati; phylum Cyanobacteriota; class Cyanophyceae; order Pleurocapsales; family Dermocarpellaceae; genus Stanieria; species Stanieria cyanosphaera. The sequence goes on from NC_019748.1 coordinate 2,390,182, forward strand.
GCGATTTTAGTACCATCAGGAAGGCGATCGTAGTTAATTGTACCAGGTGTATTTTGAAAGAAAACTACTTTTCGTTCGGCATCATTTTTGTATTTTCCATTAGTAAGATTAAACTCACCAATGTCTGGTAGTTGGTATTGAGTATTTTGTAATTTAGACAATTCTTTGCACCAAACGGATTTTTCCTTTGTCCAAACTTCGCGAGTTTTACAGTTATACCAAGTAATTGATTCAGGAACCGGCGGTTGATTGGCAGAAGCACAAGGAATCATTAAACTAAATCCTACTAATAGCCCGAAATATTTTAATCTGTTCATTATTTTTTTTGTAGAAATAAAGAGGTAAACAGTTATTATTAGAGACGTAACACGTTACGTCTCTACAGTTACCACCTAATTATTTAAACAACTTGGTAAGGACTGGTCAATTTTTCCAACTGTTTAATTAATAAACTGAGGAATAAACCAACATCTGTAACTACTCCAACTGATTCTACTGAACCGCGATCGCTTAACTTGGTCACTACCGCAGGGTTGATATCGACACAAACCATTTTTACTCCCGCAGGAGTCATATTACCAACTCCAATCGAATGTAGCATCGAAGAAAGCATTAGAATCATGTCTGTTCCTTCAATCAATTTGGCATACTCTGCTTGTGCCTTAATCAAATCCATTTGAGTATCGGGAAGAGGGCCATCATCGCGAATTGAACCAGCTAAACAGAAGGGAATGTTATTTTTAACGCATTGATACATGATTCCCTTAGTTAGAATTCCTGCTTCTACAGCTTTGGCAATACTGCCATAACGACGAATGGTATTAATCACTTTGAGATGATGACGATGCCCACCACTGACAGGAGTTCCTTTTTGCATATCCACACCCAAGGAAGTACCCATCAACGCTTGTTCGATGTCGTGAACTGCGATCGCGTTACCTCCTAATAAAGCTTGCACATAACCATCACGAATTAAACGAGAAAGATGTTGTGCGCCACCAGTATGAATTACCACTGGCCCTGCGGTAACAACCACTTTACCACCGCGGTCGCGAATCTGACGCAATTCCCAAGCAATCTGTTCGACTACTAATTCAACTCTTCTTTCACTTGATACACCCGCACCCATAAAGCTGAATTCTTGAGAGTTACGTTGTTCTCTTGATTCGGTTTTCTTGACTGTGCGAATACCTTCAACGCCAACCACAACGCGATCGCCTTCTGCTAAATCTCGTAAAATTTTACATTGAGCAACTGTACCATCATTCGTATTACTAACTACAATTGCTCCATCCATGCGTTGTTTTTGAACTCGTACCCACTCGCAATTAATCCTCACTTCAGTGGGATAAATCGTAGTTACATAAAAGTCATCCGGAGCAACACCTGTTTGAGTACAAACTTCGGTAATCACATCACAAGTTTCTTGGGGAGGGGCAACTGCACCCAAATCGATCAACTGACGCATGATATCTTCCATCACCTCATGGGAAGGCGCAGATACCCTCACATCAGCAGCGGAAGTACTTTGTCTTTCTATACCTAAATTAAAATTCAGAACTCTAAAACTACCGCCGTTTTCCACGACTAAATCTAAAGCCTGATTCATAATACCAGCATCTAGAAGATGTCCTTCTAAATGAATAATTCGGCTTTCTACAGGTACGTTAGCATGAACATCTGGTAAAACGGGTTCAGTGATTCTTAAAGTCAGACATTTAGCTGCACCACCAGCTTTAAGAAATTCGGTTAAAGGTGTTTCAATTACTGAAAAACCTACTTCTGCTAAACGTTGTTTAAGACTGTCGCTTGCTTGATTCATTACTACAGTACGATCAACATTAACCGCATTACAAGCAAACTTCACTGCATCAGCTTCTTCAATCGCAATTCGCTTCTCGACGGGTACACGCATTTCGATCAAGCGATTGGAATAGGAATCAAAGGCATCGGGATAATAAAGTAAATAACCATCAGTTAAAGGACAAAAACAAGTATCCAAGTGATAAAAGCGATCGTCGATTAACCTTAAGGATAAAACCTCAATATCTAACCATTTGGCAATATAAGGATGGGAATCTAACTCCGAACGGAAACCATAACCAGCCCACAACCAACGCCCTTCTCGATCTAATAAAGCATCCCCTGCACCTTCAAAGGGTAAGTCTTTAGGCAATTCGTGGACGGTAAAGCCATTATTTTCAAACCATTGCTTAAAATGAGGTTCTTCGCCCTGACGTTCTTTGTGATAAAAACGACTAAGAACTACATTATCACCCAAGACTAAACCAGCATTAGCCGTAAATACCATATCTGGCCAACCTTGCTGAGGCGGAACTAAGTCTACCACCGCCAAATCCTTGAGGACATGATATAGTTTTTGCCACTGTTCGGCAGCGCGATCGCGCGAAGATTTATGAATATTTCCCTCCATCCACGGATTAATCACATAATCTACGTCGTAGTGATCGGGGGAACACATCAGGATGCGAATTGACTCAGCCATATACTTTTATTGGGGATCTACTCTCTACAATACTGGCGTTAATAGATTTTTTGGTTCTAAAAAAAATTATCCTATTTTCGAGATCACGAAAGGAACATTAATTACTTTTTTACATCGATCGCATTTGTTATTGTAAAACTAAGTCGTCTAATTCTGCATAGTCTGGTAAAGTTGTATCAATCGGTTTGCCATTACGTAGCACAATTCGGTCATGTTGCGACCGCGATAATAGTTCACTAAAATAACGAGCTTTAAAAATAATTAAATTAGCTGGTTGACCAACTTCTATTTTACCTAAATCAGATAATCCCATTAAATCAGCTGGAGTTGTAGTAACGCTACTAATCCAATCACTATAAGGTGTATCGAGATGAGCGATTCTGACTGATTGATTAAATACTTCTAAAACATCATGATCACCAAATCCATAAAACGGATCGCGACAGTTATCACTAGCAAAAGCTACAGGAATACCAGCTTGTTTAAGTTCATGGACTTTGGTTACTCCGCGCCAAAAAGGAGTTGTTCCTGGTTTGCGATCCTGTAGATATAAGTTACACATCGGTAGACTAACTACACCAAGATTAGCTTGTTTAACTAAAGCGATCGCTTTGGCTACAACTTCTTCTGACTGGACTGCTAAACTACAACAATGACCACAAAGAATTTTGCCTTTGAATTGATTACGAATTGCTGCTTCGGCTATTTTTTTTAAACAAATTGAATTTGGATCATTATTTTCATCGGCATGAAAGTCTAAATCTAAATTTCGTTCTTTGGCTAGGGTAAATACAGTATCTAGCTGAGAGTTCAATTGAGGATTCATAAAAGCAACGCCTCCTAAAATCCCGCCAATTTCTGCAATTTTATCGGCTAAAGTAATTCCTGCCTCAGTTTGATAGTAATCTAAACTAACTAAACTAACTGCTTGCAAAGTGATTTTATCTTGCCATTTTTGTTGTAATTGTTGAAAAACATTGAGGCTAATTTCTGCTTGTTCGCCATAACAATCAATATGGGTACGCAGCGCAATTGTTCCATGAGCATAACTACATTTAATTCCAAATTCCATTCGCCGATAAACATCTTCAGCTTGCCAATATTTTTCGGCATCTTTAATAGCAATATCTAAAGCATTATCAAAAGTTCCATCCAGATTAGGAGAACGTTGCCAAATATGTCCTTTATCTAAATGGGTATGACAATCAATCAAACAAGGTAAAATGATACTTTTATTTAAATTAATACTATTATCTAAATTATTCTTTTGTCGAGCAGGAAGAACTTGTTTAATTTTACCATTTTCTATTTCTATATCTACTAAAACCAACTGTTCTGGATAAGAATTAATGGTGTTTATTTTTAAAAAACAACTAGAAATATGAGCATTTTTTAGCCAATAATTATCTTGATTAAAACTATCTAAAATCATGAAAATGTTGATTAAATTTGACAAAAAATAAGAACAATCATACTCACTTGATTTTTTACATGAGTTAAAGTGATGCCTTACAATCTTTATAACGTTTTTTAAATATGTAGAGAGGTAATATGTTACGTCTCTACACCAGTCTCATAATAAAAAAAAACCGCTATATCTAATAAATCGCTACAATCATTTATGTTTGTTCATCTCCTCCATCCATGCCAGACTCTGCCAACACCCAAGACACAATTCGCATCAAAGGTGCCAGACAACACAATCTAAAAAATATCAATCTCGAACTACCACGCAATCAATTAATTGTCTTTACTGGTGTATCTGGTTCAGGAAAATCTTCCCTTGCTTTTGATACAATTTTTGCCGAGGGACAAAGAAGATATGTCGAATCTCTTAGTGCTTACGCTCGTCAATTTCTGGGACAATTGGATAAACCAGATGTCGATGCGATCGAAGGTTTAAGTCCTGCAATTTCCATCGATCAAAAATCTACTTCCCATAATCCTCGTTCCACAGTAGGAACAGTTACAGAAATATATGACTATTTAAGACTTTTGTTTGGTCGTGCAGGTGAACCCCATTGTCCTCATTGCGATCGCTCTATTACGCCTCAGACGATTGATGAAATGTGCGATCGCGTGATGTCTCTTCCCGATGGTACTAAATTCCTCATTCTTGCACCTGTAGTCCGCGGCAAAAAGGGTACTCACAAACAACTATTATCTAGTTTAGCAGCCCAAGGTTTTGTCAGGATTCGTGTCGATTCTGAGATCAGGGAACTAGTAGACAAGATTGAGTTGGATAAAAATTATACTCATAACCTTGAAGTGGTTGTTGATCGTTTAATTAAAAAACCTAATATTCAAGAGCGTTTAGCAGATTCTCTTGCTACCTGTCTCCGTCTTTCCTCGGGTATTGCTTTCATAGAGGTATTAAATGATACAGCGAATCGAACCTTTGATTCTGAGGCTAATAATTCCCAAAATGGACATCTCGATCAAACAGATCTACCCCAAGAAATAGTTTTTTCTGAAAACTTTGCTTGTCCCGAACATGGAGGAGTAATCGAAGAATTATCCCCCAGATTATTTTCCTTCAATTCTCCTTATGGTGCTTGTCCTCATTGTCATGGCATTGGAAGTTTAAAAACCTTTGCACCAGAATTAATTGTACCTGATGAAAAACAACCAGTATATAGTGCGATCGCTCCTTGGTCAGATAAAGACAATACCTATTATCTTTCTTTACTTTACAGTGTCGGACAAGCTTATGGTTTTGATCTTCAAACTCCTTGGCAAAAATTAACCAAGCAACAACAACAGGTATTACTTCATGGTAGTGAAGAACCAATTTTATTTTATTCAGATTCTAGTAATGGTAAAGGAGATGGGCATTTTCGTCATTATCTTGGCATCGTGAAAATGCTGGAGAGAAACTATCAAGAAACTAATTCCGATGCAATCAAACAGAAATTAGAACAGTATTTAATCAATCAACCCTGTGAAGTTTGTCACGGTAAACGTCTCAAACCTGAATCTTTAGCAGTTAGTTTAGGACAGTATCGCATTAACGATTTAGTTAGTGTTCCCATCCGAGACTGTTTAGAGAGAGTCAATCATTTACAACTTACTACTCGGCAGGCATTAATTGGAGAATTAGCTCTCAAAGAAATCAAAGCTCGTTTACAATTTTTACTTGATGTTGGTTTAGATTATCTCACTCTCGATCGCGCTGCGATGACTTTATCGGGAGGAGAAGCACAAAGAATTCGGTTAGCAACTCAAATTGGTTCGGGTTTAACAGGAGTTTTATATGTTTTAGACGAACCCAGTATTGGTTTACATCAACGAGACAATGATCGTTTATTAGCTACCCTCAAAAAACTTAGAGACTTAGGTAACACGTTAATCGTAGTCGAACATGACGAAGACACAATCAAAAATGCGGATCATTTAGTTGATATTGGTCCTTTAGCAGGAGTACATGGAGGAGAAATAGTTGTTCAAGGAAGTTTACAAGATTTACTACAATCTGAAAAATCTCTCACAGGTGCCTATTTATCCCACCAAAAAACTATCGAAACTCCACCCCAAAGAAGAGAAGGAAAACAAGTTTCTCTTTTATTAAAAAACTGTCAGCAAAACAATCTTAAAAATATCGATCTTGAAATTCCTTTAGGAAAATTTGTCTGTATCACTGGGGTTTCTGGTTCGGGAAAATCAACTTTAGTTAATGAACTTTTATATCCTGCCTTGCAACACAATCTCACTCGTAAAAAACCTTTTCCCAATAACCTAGGTGGAATCAAAGGACTCAATGCTATTGATAAAGTAATCGTAATCGATCAATCTCCTATTGGGAGAACTCCTCGTTCCAACCCTGCAACTTACACAGGAATATTTGATTCAATTCGGGCAATTTTTGCCGAAACTATTGAAGCTAAAGCAAGAGGTTATAAACAAGGCAGATTTTCTTTCAATGTCAAAGGCGGACGTTGTGAAGCTTGTGGAGGACAAGGTGTTAATGTGATCGAAATGAACTTTCTTCCTGATGTCTATGTTCAATGTGATGTCTGTAAAGGTGCTAGATATAACCGCGAAACTCTTCAAGTTAAATATAAAGGTTATTCCATTGCGGATGTTTTAGATATGACCGTAGAAGAGGCTGCCGATGTCTTTCAAAATATTCCTCGCGCAGCAGGTCGTTTACAAACTTTAGTTGATGTTGGTTTGGGTTACATTAAATTAGGACAACCCGCACCTACTTTATCTGGTGGTGAAGCACAACGGGTTAAACTCGCCTCGGAATTGTCTCGTCGTGCCACAGGAAAAACTCTTTATTTAATTGATGAACCGACTACGGGTTTATCTTTTTATGATGTCCATCATCTATTAAATGTATTGCAGAGATTAGTAGATAAAGGTAATTCTTTAATCGTGATCGAACACAATTTAGATGTGATCCGTTGTGCCGATTGGATTATCGATTTGGGCCCCGAAGGTGGAGATAAGGGAGGAGAAATTGTCGCTGTTGGTACTCCTGAAGAAGTGGCGGAGAATCAGAATTCTTATACAGGAAAGTATTTAAAGCAGGTTTTGCAGCGTTATCCTGTTTCAGTTGGAGAGAATTGAAGCAATTAGTAATGATGAGAACAGGTTCGATTGCCACACCTTTTCCATTATGAATATAATACCATGTCAAGAGTAGAAGTCAAGAGGAAAATTTTTTCTCATGCAGAGGCACAGAGAGAGTAATTATTTTGATTGTGTACGTTACGCTAACTTCTTGCGCTTCATTTAAGGTGGTAGTTATGCTAGATGAATTCTCTACTTTTTTGATCTTTTTAAACTAGATATGCGAAATTTATTTCCTGGCTACTATAAACCTACAGAAAATGAGTTTCAGGAATTATGGCAAGAAGGTATTTTTTGTTTTGATACTAATATTTTATTTTGTTAATCGACTACAATTCTAAATAACTTCTAGAAATTTCAGATATAAATTCTTAAAGTGAATAATCTACTTTCTCTTAATTTTTAGCATAGACTATTTTAAATTAAAACTCTCTTAATCAGTAATATGCGATCGCGCTAATCAATCATGTACACAATAACGTAAAATAAAATAACTCTAGAGTTATTGTTGGTTAAATTGAGTAAAATAAGATTACTAAATTTACCGATAAATGTCGCGTCGGTGTCCAATATCGAGAATTGTTATTTTATTGTTGAGATCGTCTATCTCATAAATAACTCGATAAACCCCGCTCCTAATACGTCAACCTTCTCTTCCTGTTAATTTTAAAAACCCCGATGGTCTAGGATTTTTGCTTAATTTTCTAATATTATCTCTAATTTTTTGATAATCTCGCTCTGGTAAATTAGCTAAAAAATTAGCAGCACGTTTTTTGATATTAATGCTGTAATTCATTACCGATTTTGCTCAATTTTAGAAATCGCCTGTTCAAAAGAAATTTCTTCATCTTCATCAGAAATAGTTTGATCGTAAGCTCGAATTGCTTCTAATTCTTCTGATGCTTATAATAGTTTATGGTATTCTTCAAGTTCTAAAACTACGCCGATTTGGTTGCCATTTTCGTCTGTAATATATTTCTGTTTTAACATTATTTGAAAGTTGTTTCCTTAGCTCATCCTTGGCTCGATTGTAACTTATCGAGACAATAACGTACAATATATTCAGTCTTTAGACGCATTATGAATAGATAGCTCGATTTTTTTATTCTAAAAACCAATTTTCATCTAAAACAACATCAATTGTATAGGGACATTGATTAGGAAATGTGTTCAAAGATAAATTAGTTTCTAATGATGTATCTTTGCGAGCTTTTTGATAGGGTGCTTCCAAGTTTAAGGTTAAATAATTTTTTAGACTAGGACTGGATTCTAATTGTTCTAAGATTCGACGACGATGTTCGATAATAGTGTATTTCCAACTATTAATTCTTTTTTCTAGCTGAAACTCCCATTTAAGCAAGTGCATCAATAAAATTCGTAGATTGCTAGTTAGTCTTTGTTTTTGGGATTTCCCCATATCATCTATTTCTTCCCACAAATTTTCCCAGTCCATTTCATCCCATCTTTTTTCCTGGATTTTTTTTAGTACGTCTTCTATCCATAGATAATAATCTTGTTCATACAAATTATTGGACATGGTATTACTTTTGACTAAATTTAAATATTGTTTGTCTTCTAATTCATGTTTTAAAGTTTGTCCATCAATAAACTCATGAACTAAAAAGAATTCCTCATGTTCTTCAAAATAATCTAAAATTGTTGGTCTTTGAGGATACTTACCTAAATTTTGCTAGATCAAACGTTAAACTAATCTCCCCAAATCCCGCGCGATTACACTTGCGGAGGAGAACTCCGTGTGTAATCGCGCGCTATATCCCTGAAGTACCCAAAAATACTATTACATGTTTAATTGAGTGGAATTACTTATAAAGGGCTTGGCAAAACCAAACCCTGACAAACAATCTTTTTAAATAATTATTGATTAAGGATCGACCCAACGACCATCAGTTTTGATCAGATTAATCAATTCTTCCACACCTCGGTCTTCTGGTACTCGTTTAATTTCCTCTCTACCGCGATACAAGGCAATGTAACCCGATTGTTTACCTACATAACCATAGTCTGCATCTGCCATTTCTCCAGGGCCATTAACAATGCACCCCATCACAGCAATATCTAAACCAGTTAAGTGTTTAGTTGCTTCGCGAACTTTATGCAGTACTTCTTCTAAATTAAACAGAGTACGACCACAAGAAGGACAAGCGACATACTCTACCATCGTCTTGCGTAGTCCCAAAGCTTGCAAAATACTATAGCAGACAGGAATTTCTTTTTCTGGTGCTTCGGTGAGAGATACCCGAATAGTATCGCCAATACCTTCAGCTAATAAAGTTCCAATTCCCGCAGTAGATTTAATTCTGCCATATTCTCCATCTCCTGCTTCAGTTACACCTAGATGCAAAGGATACTCCATGCCCAACTCATCCATCCGTTTGACCATCAGACGATAGGCAGCAAGCATGACAGGGACGCGAGAAGCTTTAAGAGAAATAACTATATTATAAAAGTCTAAAGATTCACAAATTTTAATAAATTCAAGGGCAGATTCTACCATGCCTTCAGGGGTATCACCGTAGGTAAACAGCATCCTTTCGGCTAAAGAACCATGATTAACCCCAATCCGCATGGCTTTGCCTTGATCTCTTAAAGAAATTACCAAAGGCTCTAAAGTTTCACGGATTTTTGCTCCAATTTCATCAAATTCTGCTTGAGTATATTCAGTACGATCGCCTGTTGGTTTTTCAAAGACGTATAAGCCTGGATTAATTCTAACTTTATCAACGTGTTTGGCAACTTCGAGGGCAATTTTCATGCCATTATGATGCACATCGGCAACCAAAGGAACTGGTTGATAGGTTTCGGCTAGTTTTTGCTTAATTTCTGCTAAAGCTTTGGCGTGTGCCATACTAGGAACTGTCACGCGGACAATTTCGCATCCAATCTCATGAAGACGGCGAATTGCAGCTACAGAACCATCAATATCTAACGTATCCTCGTTAATCATTGACTGCACGACTACAGGATAGCCACCGCCAATGGTCACGTTACCTACTTGAACAGGACGAGTTTTACGACGATGAATCGTAGTATCAAAAGCTGGTGAGTTATTAGCAGTAAGATTAGGGTTATCCAGAGTTTGCATAACTTATTGTGATCTATTTGGTAGCGAATTTATCCACATTTACTCAAATTATCTCATTGTTAGAGTAAGAGAATGTGAAACGATCTTAAGTCATTTGTATTAATAACAATGACCCAATCTTGCTAAATTTTAGATTTTCAATGCCAAATTTTGATAGTTATACAGTTACGGCTGGTTCTAAACCGAGAGAATTCATTAATCTATTAATCTCAAAGTATTTATTCATTAACTCTTGAATACATTGAACTTTAATCGGTTCATGGATAGGAACTCTACCAAAAGCACGATCAATTATTTCTACAGTAGTTAAAGTATCGAGATTAACTGATAAAACAGGAATTTCCAAATCTTCAGCGCGATTGAGGATTAAAGGTTGAGGTGGAATATGACCAGTCAAAATCAAACAGTGAGTTGAAGTTTCTAAAGCAGCCATTTGCAATTCAGTGCGATCGCTTCCTGTGATAACTGCCATGTTTTCTCGTTGACGGAAATATTCTAAAGCAGAATTTACATTCATTGCCCCGATACTCAGACTTTCTACCATCAAATCTAAGCGGTCTGGACGACAAAGAACTTGGGCTTTAAGTCGTTTAGCTAATTTGCGAACACTAACACTACGAAGTAAGTTATTTTTTGGTAACAGTCCTAATACAGGAATATCTTGTCGTTCTAAATAGGGTTTAACTACGGTTTGAACCTTACCCATTTCCTGTAGAGCAATATCATTAATTACAACCCCAATCAAGCGATCGCCCAAAAACTTCTTCGCCCCTAATAAACTAGCTGTTAACAACAACGAATCATAACGCGCTATTAACAAAACCGAGGCATCAATTTCTTCAGCAATTTCTGCTACAGAAAGATTAAATAAACTTCCTTGCCAAAGACTACCAGGCCCTTCGAGTAAAACCAGATCTCCTTGTATTTCAGCCAGATAATTTTGTAGAGCTTCGGTATAATCAGTTTGATTGTTGCCTTGCAGACGATTATTAATCGTCTCTTCGTCTAAATATAACAAAGGCGATCGCACTCGACTAGCAGATAATCCTAGAGTACTAGTTAAAAAATCGACATCTTCTTCAAATAGTTCTTCAGAATCATCAGAATAAGTTCCCAAGGGTTTCGCATAAGCAACCCCAATTCCTTGTTTCTTTAATTGATGAGTCAAACCTAAAATGGTTGCTGATTTACCACTATATCCTTCTGTCGAGCCGATTAATAAATACTTGGCATTTGCCACTTATCCACTCCTTAGATAAACAATTAATTGATTCTCACTGCTCTAAGCGTAGTAATTTTCGATAAAACTCGCTAGGAAAATCCGTCAAGTGAGAACGTTTAAAATTTATGATGACATCAATTAAGTAATCAATAAACTCTGAGTTAGACAATGTTACTTCATAGCTCAAATCTGCCTGCCCATCAAACTGTAAACGACAGCGAGTCAACTCCGAAGGCAACTTAGATACATACCAACTAGCCACAAAAGGAATATTGTCTCCTCCTTCAATCACACGCTGTCCTTCTAAAGAACCCTGACGATATAAAGAAATAGCAACAGGTAAAGAATCGTGTTTATTTTTTGAATAGTAAGGCATATAAATAATTACATCGCCTCTGCCAACAGGCTTTAATTCTTCAATAGTAGACATAAACAAAAATCAGAACAATCTCTTGTCTTGAATGTTTGATAATTGAGCTAATAGTTATCTTGCTAATTGCCTATTTCTTTATAGCACCAGTTTCTTTAGACTGTGGAATTTTCAGTGACCAGTAGAGACGCGACATATCGCGTCTGTACACCATTACCAGTTATTAATTACTAATTATGAGGGATGAATAATGAACAATTAACAGTGACCAGTTAACTTTAGTTATAAACCCAAATCTACCGCAACTCGATGACCACAAGCAAAACCCGAAAAAGCTACTGCATTTAAACCTTGACCAGGAAAAGTACTATCCCCAACGCAATATAATCCATCAATAGCAGTACGATTAAAGGGCATTCCTAATAAACCAGCTAACTTACGACTAGGGACCGGGCCGTAAGTACCATCATCTCTGCCTAAAAAACGACGATGGGTACGAGGAGTTCCCACTTCTTGATAATCTAACCCTGCTGCTAGTCCAGGAAAGATTGCTTCTAAACGATGAATTAGTTTGGCTGCTGCGGTTTCTTTTTTCTCTTCATATTCTTGAGGTGATAAACCTTGCCAGTCTTCAAGCCAACTAGGGGTAAAAGTATGAATAATATGATGTCCTTCTGGAGCAAGACTAGGATCGAGTAGAGTAGGAATGGAGACAAAAATAGTTCCTTCAGCAGTTTCCATTTTTTCCCAATCTTCTAAGACAATATGATGACATTCGGTTTGGGGTGGTAAAACTTCTGCTTTAACTCCTAAGTGTAAACTGAGGAAACTAGGAGATTTTTGATATCGCTGTTGCCATCGTTTTTCTGAGGCGGGCATTTGTTCTGGAGGTAATAGTTTTTCAAAGGTATCCCAACGAGTAGCATTGGAAACTATTCGGTGAGCGCGATACTCTTTTCCGTTGGCTAGTTTGACTCCAACTGCTTTACCGTTTTCTAGTAAAATTTTGCTTACTCTGGCTTTGTATTGAATTTCTCCCCCTGCTTTTTCTAACCCTTCAACTAGTTTTTGAGCAATTTGTCCTACTCCACCTTTCGGATAGTTGATACCACCATAATGTCTATCGGAAAAGACCATTCCCGCATTAATCATGGGAGTATGGGAAGCTGGCATAACCGACCAACAGTAACATTCCATATCAATAAATTTTAGTAGTCGCGGGTCGCTGATGTAACGACGAGCAATATCTCCCGCATTCTGAGGTAAATATTTAACTAATCCTAAACAGGCAAAGGGATGTTGAAAGAATACTCGCATTAAATAACGAGGTTCTTCTAGGGAAAGCAAATCCATCGCATTGAGGCAGTTGAAGACTTGCCAGCATTGATCATAAAAACGACGAATTCCTTTGGCTTCATGGGGAAAGATTGCAATTAGTTCTTGCAAAAATTTCTCATAATGACGATGGACTTTTAATTCTAATCCATCAGGAAGATGATAATGAATTTGAACTGGATCGGGAATGGTTTCGATCTTCATCCCTACTGCTGCTAAGGCGCGAGTCAATAAATTAGTAGTTCCTTCTGTACCAAAACCAAAAATCATTGAAGCACCGACATCGAAGCGATAGCCTTCTCTTTCAAAATAGCCAGCACTCCCTCCAGGAATTAGGTAACGTTCTAAGACTAATACTTTTGCTCCTTTAGCAGCTAATTGAGTAGCGGTAACTAAGCCACCAATACCAGAGCCAATTACTATTACATCATAATCAACTTTTGTCTTAGTTATTGCGATCGCGTTCATATTTTAAATAGACTTTTTGAAAAATTCCTGAATATTTAGTCTAGTTTACCGCTAAAAAAAAACAGGGGAGTCGCTTTTTTAATGACTCGCGATCCCGCCTGCCGATTCCTTGAGAGAAGAACACTGAAAAATAATATACCGCTTATTAGTAATTTATGTCAATAAATATAAGATTGAGTTGCAATAACTATAATAACTTTTGTCGAGACGTAAAGAGACTGTTCATTACAAATGACTAATAAGTAGTAACCAATGATAAAATTAGCTTGCTACAATAGCTTTGTCATTTTATATGATCTAGGCTAGATATGGCTCGTTCTTCGGCTTTACTTCGAGATGGAACAATTCTCAATGACCGCTATAGAATCATTAGAGAGATAGGAAGAGGCGGTTTTGGGCGGACTTATTTAGCAGAAGATACCCAACGCTACAGAGAAAAATGTGTCCTCAAGGAGTTTGCGCCTCAAGTAGAAAACGATCGCGATTTACACAAAGCTGAAGAATTATTTGAACGAGAAGCAGGTATACTCTATCAACTCAAACACGAACAAATTCCTAGATTTGAAGCTTTATTAAAAACAAGAATTAGTGGCAAAGAATCGTTGTTTTTAGTTCAAGAATATATTGAAGGAGATAGTTATTGGGATTTATTAAAACGCACAGGTAAATTTAGTGAAGTAGAAGTAACTCAATTACTAAAACAATTGTTACCTGTACTAGAATATATTCACTCAGAAAACTTAATTCATCGAGATATTTCTCCTGATAATTTAATTTTAAGAGAGAAAGATGAGCAACCAGTTTTAATTGATTTTGGTTGTGTTAAATTAGCAGCTAATGCTGTTTCTAAATCCACAGGACAATCAATTACTTTAATTGGGAAAAAAGGCTATGCTCCTGAAGAACAAATGCGGAGTGGACAAGCCTTTCCTAGTAGCGATCTTTATTCTTTAGGCGTTACAATTTTAGTATTATTAACAGCTAAACAACCCCACGATCTATACGATATGCATCAGGGGATTTGGCGTTGGCAATCGGAAGTAAAAGTCAGTCTTCATTTAACTAAAATATTAGAAAAAATGCTGGCTTATCATCCTCGCGATCGCTATCAATCTGCTCAACAAGTTATTAAAGCATTAGAAGTCAATCAAATTTCAATTGTGAGTAATTTTGTTTCTAAAATACGTACTTTAATAGTTGCGCCAGGAAATCCTGAAACGCAAAATAATCCTAATCATCCTCTTAGTCAGATTGCGTCTCACGTTAATACTAATATTTCTCGGCTCAAAACCAAAGCACTAACTGTTTCTCGTCAGATTACCCAACCACCTCCAGAAGTCAGTAAAGTATCTCATTTTAGTAAATTGGGATTAGTTGCCACAGGACTAATTATTTTACCAGGAATTTTAACCTTTACTTTGATCAGAAATTTGCTTTCTACTCCCAATAATTTTCCTAATTTAACTAATAGTTCTCTTAGCCAACAAGAACAAGATGTTCAACAAGAAATTTACGAACGTCTTCAGTTATTAAAACTTAATCCTGGCAATTTTTATGGACAAGTAGACGAAGAATTTTATCGTCGTTATCCTCAATTAAAAAATGTGCAATTAACAGGGCAATTAGAACATCGCCAGTATCGAGAAATATGGTATAAAATTGCTGATACTTTGTTACAAGAACAAGAAAAAAATATTTCAATTAATAATTGATTTTTTTATTTACTAATTACTACTTATGAGGGATTAATAATCAACAATTAACAATTGACAATAGGCAAAGTAATTGTAAAAATTGTTCCGACATTTAATTCTGATTCAAAACAAATCTCTCCTTGATGAATTTCGACATATTTTTTCACAATTGCTAATCCCAAACCAGTACCAGGTAAAGTACCAACATTAGTAGCACGATGAAAACATTCAAACAAAGAACTACGATCTTCTGGAGGAATACCAATACCGCGGTCGCAAACTTGTAAAATAACTTGATCACAAGAACCTTTTACATTTAAATTAATTAGACCACCATCGGTCGAATATTTAACGGCATTAGAAAGCAAATGAGTAAGAATTTGTCTGACAATGTTTTCATCTAAATAAATGTTTTCTTGTTCACCTTGATAATCAAACAAAATTTGATGTTTTTGAGCAGGAGTTACTCGAAAATTATTAACTAATTGTTGGCAGAGTTGAAATAGATTAATATGACTAGGTGCAAAAATTACTTCTTTCGATTCAACCTGATCAACAACTAAAACATCTTCGACTAAATTAGTCATATGTTCAGTTGCAGTACGAATTTTGTGAAAACAAGCTTCTTTTTGTTCTAAACTAAGTTTGCCTTCTTGACTCTCTAGCAAATCAACGGCTAAAGAAATAATTGTTAGAGGAGTACGATATTCATGAGAAATTGTGCGAACAATGCGAGTTTTTAATTCATTAAATTCTTTTTCTTTGGCTAAAGCTTGACGAATTCTTTTATTTTCTAGACGATTTTTTTCTTCTTGAAGTAACATTTGTAATTGCTGGACATAAGTAGAAGCTTGATTAGCAATTTTGTATAAAATACGGATATGCTCTTCTGTAAATTGTTTAGCTTTTTCTGTACCAACAAACAACAAGCCAACAATCTGTTTTTCTTCTGGAAAATGAGCAATAATAGGAACAAAAAAATGAGAGCCAATTTGTTGAATTTGTAGCTCAGATGATGATTGAATTTGATAATTAAGATTGTGTAAACAAAGAGGTAGGTTCAGTAAATCTAATCCATTTACTTTAAGCATACTCTCTACAAGTCGTTGCTGAATTTCTAACTGAGCAGTAGTAGCAAGAGGACGATTGGCATTAAGAAATAGTTCGCATATTTTTGGTTCGAGTAAAATTCCTCCTGTTACATCGCAAGGAACAACCGTATGCAAATACTTTAGCATTGAGCGAAATAAATCTTCATAACTTAAAGTAGAGCCAATTTGTCGTGAAAGATCGTAGCAAAGCTCTAGTTCAAATATTTTTTGGTCGAGTTGAGCTTCTAGTCGTTGTTCAAATTCAGTTTCTAATTGAGATAATTTTTGTTGAGTGGCAAGTAAAGTAGAAGTTAGCTGCTGATTTTTTAATTGTTCTTCTTGTAATTGAAGTTTTAATGACTCTACATTTGAGTTATTTAAATCATTTGAACTATTGTCTCTTGTTTGAGCTTTTATTTCCTCTCCATTATTTGGTGATTGATTACTATCTACCATCGAAATTTGTGTTTAAAACTAAAAATTATTTAAGCGATTTTATTAGTAATAGTTTAGAACTATTATTCCCTAGAGTCTTAGTTTAATTTTTTACTAGGTATTTGTATTTATATAACAAAATTTAGTTGCTTGTTTTACAAAACTTCAACTTTTTCAAAACTGTCTTAAAAAAATCTAAAATTTTTGTATTGATAGTTGCATCACAATTGCCTTTTTCCTAGGCATTATTTGGGATTTTTTGTTTAGAGTTTCATCACAGTAGCTGGAAGGGATCGTCGAGATAGGATATAAATTTAACTTGATTAAGTTGCTACTAAAAGATGTCAATCTTTATTACCTTCGTTAATATCTACTTAAATTACCTCAACAACTATACCGATCGCAGGAAACTAAGCTTAAATAAAGGGGAAAAGCTCGCTTCATTTCGTGTCTTTTCCTTTTTAGCTAAATTAACCCAAGTTTTAAGCATTGATAACTATGGTTTCTGCTACTCAGAAGACTGCTACTCAAGTTTCTCATAACATTGAAACAACTAAAGCAAATCCACGCAAAACTGCTAGTGGAGTTTACGTTACCGTTCACGGTCATTTTTATCAACCGCCAAGAGAAAATCCTTATTTAGATACGATTGAAAGACAACCCAGTGCTTATCCTTATCATGATTGGAATGAACGCATCTATTATGAATGTTATCGCCCTAATGCCTTTGCGAGAATTTTAAATGATGGTGGTGAAGTAATTGGGATTGTTAATAACTTTGAATATCTGAGTTTCAATATTGGGCCAACTTTAATGTCTTGGTTGGAAAAATACGATTTTGAAGTATACCAACGCATTCTCGAAGCAGATCGAATTAGTTGTCAACGATTAAATGGTCATGGTAATGCGATCGCACAAGTTTATAATCATATTATTCTGCCTTTAGCTAACGAAAGAGATAAATATACTCAAATTCGCTGGGGAATAGCTGATTTTCGCTCTCGTTTTCAACGAGAACCAGAAGGAATGTGGTTGGCAGAAACTGCCGTAGACTACTCCACGTTAAAAGTATTAGTTGATGAAGGCATTCGCTTTATTATTCTTGCTCCTTCTCAAGCGGAACGCTGTCGTCCTTTGCCTACTAAAGACAATCGTAATCCCGAGTGGCATGAAGTTGGTGGTTCTCAAATCGATCCTACTCGTCCCTATCGCTGCACTTTAGATGATGGACGTGATATTGATATCTTCTTTTATGATGGCCCAATTTCTAGAGATATGGGTTTTAGTGATATTTTGACCAATGGCGATCGCTTTGTGGCAAGATTAGGTCAAGCTATTAAAGGAGATCCTCGTCCGACTCAACTTATTAGTGTGGCTACAGATGGAGAAACTTTTGGTCATCATAAAGGCGGAACAGAAAAGTGTCTGGCTTATGTTTTTACGAAAGAATTTAAGCATAGAGACTGGAATATTACTAATTACGCCCATTATCTCAGTATTAGTCCTCCTACCTGGGAAGTAGTTCTCAAACCAGTAACTGCTTGGAGTTGCTCTCACGGAGTCGAGCGATGGCAAGATGATTGTGGTTGTGGTGGTGGTGGTGTCTGGCACCAAAAATGGCGCAAACCTTTAAGAACTACTCTAGATTGGTTGCGCGATCGCTTAATTGAAGTTTATGAAGAGCAAGGAAGTAAGTATTTTTGCGATCCTTGGGAAACTAGAGATAATTATATTCAAGTTATTCGTAATCGTAGTTCCGAGAGTGTAGATTTATTCTTTAAAGCTCATCAATGTCGTCAACTAAGTGCAGAAGAGAGAATCGATGCTTTAAGATTACTAGAAATGCAGCGTCATGCGTTGTTAATGTATACTAGTTGCGGTTGGTTTTTTGAAGAAATTTCTCGCCCTGAAGGAGTTCAAATTCTACGTTATGCTGCTCGTGCCATAGAACTAGCAGGAGAAGCAGCAGGAGTTTACTGGAAATTAGACTTTTTAAATCGTTTAGCCGAAGCACCTAGTAATGTAAAGTTATTTGGTAATGGAGCGGAAGTTTATCGTCAATTAGTTGTTTCCGCGCAGATTAGTTTTCAACAAGTGGCTGCTCACTACGCCATTAGTAGTCTCTTTAATACTTATAATCATCTCGAGCAAATGTACTGTTATGGAGTCGAACAACTCGACTATCAGAAACAGCAGATGGGTGCGCTCACTTTAGCAGTGGGACAAGTGCGTTTGACTTCGGACATTACGGGAGAAAATCATCATTTTGTCTTTGCCGTACTGCATCTAGGAGGTTGGGATTTTCACTGTTGCATTCAAACTTTTACTACCCGCCTGAGTTATAGCGAAAACAAACAACAACTATTTGAAGCCTTTAAACAAGCTAGTGCTGCTCAAACAATTGTCGCCATGAATCGATTATTTTGCGATCGCTCTTTTAATTTACAACATCTGTTTGCTGAAGAAAGACATCGAATTATTGAACAGTTAACCGATCAAACCAAAAAACATTTAGATCAACTTTATACTCAAGTTTATCGGGAAAATTATAGTATTTTGCTAGCTTTTCAACGAGAAGAGTTACCAGTTCCCCAAGAACTACAAGTAGCAGCCGAAGTAGCTCTATCTCACCGTTGTTTAGAGATTATTGCAGCATTAGAAGCTGAACCTCAAGCCATTGATAGTCATTTAAGTGAATTAATCGCAGTAGCTACCGAAGCTAATCATTTTCGTTGTCAATTCAACATTCCCGAAGCGAAAAAAACCCTCGAACAACTCATTATGCGATCGCTCTGGCAAATACTTTATGAAGGAGATCCCGCTAGTATAGAAAATGAGATAACCAGAATTGACAAAATCCTAAAAATTAGTGAATATCTTCATCTTGGTTTATTTCTCGACCGCGCCCAAGAAATTTATTACCAATGCTTACATCAGCACATTGTACCTCATTGTTTTTCTGAAACAGAAAACGGTTGTCGTTGGCAACGTAGTCAACTACGTCCCCTACTCAAATTGGGTAAAAAATTAGCTGTGGATGTCAATAACTGGTTGATTTAAAATAAAAGCGATCGCTCTTGGTTAAAAGAAGCGATCGCAGTCACCACAAACACATTTAAGGAAGAATAAATTTCTTATAAAAAATTAAGTTTAGTTAGTTAGATATAAGT
Organism: Stanieria cyanosphaera PCC 7437; assembly: GCF_000317575.1. Taxonomy (NCBI): domain Bacteria; kingdom Bacillati; phylum Cyanobacteriota; class Cyanophyceae; order Pleurocapsales; family Dermocarpellaceae; genus Stanieria; species Stanieria cyanosphaera. Next base: position 2,410,151 of record NC_019748.1, read on the forward strand.
AATTTTTTAATTCACTATATTCAGTTTAAGTGCTTCTATTGGAAATTGGGTATAGTTTTGATAAAGATTCAGTACTGAGTGATAAAGTAACCATAAAGTCTTGTGGTAATTAACTAAAGCTAGAAGGCAGAAGGCAGAAGACTTAATTTGGTTCTTTGTTCCTTAATTCCCTATTAACTGATAACTGATGACTGATCACTGATCACTGAATAAGCTGGAGACGAAGTATCAACTTTATTTCTAGATATGCGAATTCTACAAATTGTTCCCTCATTTTCTCCTGTTTATGGTGGTCCTAGTCAAATGGTAAAAGGTTTATCTCAAGCTTTAGCAGCCGAAGGAATTGAGGTTACCATCATCACTACTAATACTAATGGAGATAACGGACAAGCACCTTTAGATGTTCCCCTTGGCAAATCTATCTGGCAAGATGGTTACGAGATTATCTATTTTCCTTGTTCTCCTTTTCGTCGCTATAAATTTTCCTTAGATTTGTTGCGTTGGTTAGCTAGTCATACTCAAGATTATCATTTAGCTCATATCCATGCTTTATTTTCTCCCGTTACTACCGCAGCAGCTACCATTGCACGATGGAATAAATTACCTTATATTCTTCGTCCTTTAGGCACTCTCGATCCTGCTGATTTACACAAGAAAAAACAACTTAAACAGATTTATGGGTTGTTGTGGGAAAAACCTAATTTGGCGGGTGCAGCAGCGATTCATTTTACTAGTGAAGAAGAAGCCAAAGTTTCCGCAAGATTTGGTACAACTACCAAAGATTTGGTAATTCCTTTAGGAGTAGATTTACCTGCAAATTTACCTGCATTGGGAATAACGAGAAAACAATTAGGAATAGATAGTAATACTAAATTAATTTTATTTATGTCTCGTATCGATCGCAAAAAAGGACTCGATCTACTTTTACCTGCTTTGGAAAGTTTACAAGCAGAAGATTTAGATTTTCATTTTGTCTTAGCAGGAGGAAATCCGCAAGAACCTGATTATCAAGCTCAAATTAAAACTAAAATCGCTAATTCTCCTTTAAAAGAACGAACTACTATTACGGGTTTTGTTCAAGGAGATTTAAAATTAGGTTTACTAATCGATGCAGACTTGTTTGTTTTGCCTTCCTATTATGAAAATTTTGGCATTGCGGTAGCTGAAGCGATGGCAGTAGGGACACCAGTGGTTATTTCTAACGGTGTGCAAATTTGGCAGGATATTGAAACTATGACAGCAGGATGGGTAACTGCTTGTGAAGTAACACAATTAACCAATAGCTTACGGGAAGCGATTGAATCAGATACTGAAAGGAAACAAAGAGGAGAAAACGCTCGTCAGCTAGCTAAACAAAAATATAGTTGGAGTGCGATCGCAGTTGAGATGATTCAAGTTTATCAAAGTTTGATGCGATCATCTGCATAAATCGATTTACTTCGACGTAATTAATGAATGAAGAGTTGAAATATCCGTAAACACTATGTCTAACAAAATATTATTATTCGGTTTTACTGCTGCTACTCTAATTTTGATTCCTAATTTCGCTCAAGCGCAAAATGTACAAGTAATTTCTCAACAAGGAAGTGCTAGTGCTACAGCAGTAGGTAAAAATAATACTGCAATTAGTAATGTTCATCAATCAGCAGTTCAAAATCAATTTGGTAATTCTTACGGTAGCTGGGATAATCCTCAAACTCAAATTACTATTCAAAGAGCGTCGGGTAATGCAACAGCAATTGGAGAAAATAATACTGTTATTAGCAATATCAATCAGTCTAGCGAACAAAATCAATACGTCAATCCCTATGGATATTAAATTGTACAGTCACTAATATTTGGTTATTTCCGATTAAATAGTTGATAATTATAGAGTTGATAGTGAATGGTTAGACTATTGTGCAAGGGCAAAATAAATTCTTCTCACCAATTAAAAAATTACTTTTCTTTGGTAGTGGTAGTCTTACCCTAATTGTTTCTTTGATGATAATTGGTTGGTGGCGCGAATGCGATCGCTTGATTAGTCTGGCAGAAAAATTTTTGTTACCTCAACCGATTGTACCTCAGATTGAACTAGCTACAGCGATCGTCAAACAAGTTCAAGAAGCACAAGAATTAACCACCGCAGTTTATACAATGGAAACAGTTGTTCCTGCTTCTGCGGAGCGCAAAATTGGGGAATGGGTAATAGCTACTACGAAATTAGTTTATATTGCTCATGGTGAAGTGCGAGCGGGAATAGATTTAAATCAACTAACTCCAGAACAAGTTAAAATTACTGCTGATAAAATTCAAATTAATTTACCACCGCCACAAATTTTAGACCAAAAAATTGACGTTAACCGTTCTCGCGTTTTTGATTATAATCGAGGTTTTTTAAACTTAGGTCCCGATCTCGCGCCACAATTACAAACTCAAGCTCAACAAGAAACTCTACAACAAATTCTTCATGCTGCTTGCGATCAAGGCATTTTAAATAGTGCTAATGAAAAAGCCAAGCAAACTTTAACTCAATTATTAAATAATATGAGCGTGCAACCAATAGAAATTAGAACTACTTCTCCTTCATTGCAAGCTTGTATTTAACCTTTAACGAAGAATATTCTTGAATTACCGCGATTTTCAGTAATTAGTAATTAATAATTAGTAATTACTAATTGGTAATTGGTAATTGGTAATGGTGTACCTCACCAAGAGCGAGAAAGGCTATAGTAATAGTTCTCTCATAGATTACGGCTTTTACCACTGTAACCCCACAATTAAAAACGGTACATTGTATTCATAGGTAAAGAAATATTAATCAAAAATAAACTTGCGACTCATGTTTGAATATTTTAACGACAAAGCAATCAAAAGCATCATTCTGGCTCAAGAAGAAGCCAGAAGCACAGGCCATAATCTTGTCGGTAGCGAACATCTATTATTGGGAGTGATAGGGGAGGGGACATCGATCGCAGCAACTGTATTAGCAGATAAAGGAATTAATGTTAATCAAACTAGGAAACTGATCGAACAATATAGTGGTAGAGGTAGCGGTTTTAGTCCAGCCAATCTTCCTTTTACTCCTAAAGTCAAGAGTATTTTTGATCAGGCATTGATCGAAGCACGTCAATTAGATCGTAAAAATATTACTCCTGCACACATATTACTTGCGATCGCTAAAGATTCTGATTCTGTGGCAGCTAAAGTATTAATTCAACAAGGAATTAAATTAAATCAACTGCGAACAGATTTACTGAAGAAATTAGCAGAACCAGAACCGATTGGTGCAGCCAACAAAAGAGAAAATCCCTTTAACTTTGGTAATCCCAATGCAGCTAAACCTACTTTAAAAGAATTTGGAGTTAATCTAACTCAATTAGCTAAAGAAGGTAAACTCGATCCTGTGATTGGAAGAGAAGCAGAAATTGCCCGAACTGTTCAGATTTTAGGACGTAGAACCAAAAATAATCCCGTTTTAGTAGGAGAACCAGGAGTAGGCAAAACTGCGATCGCAGAAGGATTAGCTCAACGAATTGTCGACGAAGATGTTCCTGAATTAATTAAAGATAAACAAGTAATTAGTTTGGACATGGGTTTATTATTAGCAGGAACTAAGTTTCGAGGTGAATTTGAAGAACGACTCAAAGCCATTGTTGATGAAGTGCGTCAAGCAGGAAATATTATCCTAGTCATCGATGAAATTCATACCCTAGTAGGTGCAGGAGCGATGGGAGGCGCAATGGATGCTGCCAACTTACTCAAACCAGCCTTAGCTAGAGGAGAATTCCAATGTCTTGGTAGCACCACCCTCGATGAATATCGTCAACATATCGAACGAGATGCAGCTTTAGAACGTCGTTTCCAAAAAGTCATGATTGGAGAACCTTCTGTAGCAGACGCGATCGCAATTATCCGAGGCTTACGTAAAACCTACGAAGAATTTCACCAAGTTAAATATACAGAAAAAGCTTTAGAAGCAGCAGTTACTCTATCCGAACGTTATATTTCTGACCGTTTCTTACCTGATAAAGCCATTGATTTAATTGATGAAGCTGGTTCACGAATTCATTTAAGACATTCTCAACAAACAGATCAAAAACACCAAGAAGAAACCCAAGTTCCAATCATCAATCCTAAATCCTTAACTCCTGTAGTAGACGAAGCAGAAATTGCTCACATTGTCGCTTCCTGGACAGGAATTCCAGTCAATAAAATCAACCAAACCGAATCAGAAGTTTTACTCAATCTCGAAGCCAATCTCCACGAACGGGTAATTGGTCAAGATGAAGCAGTTTGCGCCGTTTCTCGTGCCTTAAGAAGAGCTAGAGCGGGTTTAAGCAGTCCTAATCGTCCGATTGCTAGTTTTATTTTCTCTGGCCCTACTGGTGTAGGTAAAACCGAGCTTGCTAAAGCCTTAGCAACCTATATGTTTGGCTCGGAAAACGCCATGATTAGACTAGATATGTCCGAATTCATGGAATCTCACACCGTTTCCAAATTAATTGGTTCGCCTCCTGGTTATATTGGTTACGACGAAGGCGGACAACTCACCGAAGCTATTCGCCGTCAACCCTACAGTTTAGTTCTGTTTGATGAGATAGAAAAGGCACATCCAGATGTCTTCAATCTACTCTTACAACTTCTAGATGATGGTCGTTTGACTGATGCTCAAGGACGTGTAGTTAATTTTAACAATGCGATCATCATTATGACCTCTAACATCGGTTCTAAAGTAATCGAAAAAGGAGGCACAGGACTAGGTTTTGCCGTCGCAGACAACCAAACAGATGCTCAATACCAACAGATACGTGCTTTAGTTAACGAAGAACTTAAACAATATTTCCGTCCAGAGTTCCTTAACCGTCTCGATGAAATTATTGTCTTTCGTCAACTTACTAAACCAGAAGTTCAACAAATTGCCGAGCTTCTTTTACAAGAAATCGCACAAAGATTGCAACAAGAACGCTCTATCAATCTAGAAGTTAGCGAAGCTTTCCAAGAGAAAGTCATTGCTGAAGGATTCGATCCTAGCTATGGTGCAAGACCTTTACGTCGAGCAATTATGAGATTGTTAGAAGATAGTTTGGCAGAAGCAATTTTATCTGGTCAAATTCAAGATGGCGATCAAGCTTTAATAACCGTTGATGACGGAGAAGTAAAAGTCTTACCTATACAGCAACCAGTTCTTGTCGAATCTCATCGTTAATTCTGATTTGATTGGTGATGTTGGTGGGGTAACACCCACCAATTTTTTAGGTTTAATTTTCTTTTATTAGTGCCATTGCACTTGTTCAAAATCGACTTGGTATAGCGATCGCCTTAAACAGATTTATAATATTAGTTTGTTGTTTGTTTGCTACAGATCATCCGTGGGTAGGGTTTTGGCACTGCCAAACTCTTACATAAATTTGTTATGTAAACGAAAAATCAGAACTACTAAGCTTACTAATATTTAAATCTTCAAACATAATTTGTCCGCCATCATTAGAAGTCAACAAAGTACCATCAACCGTGTTAGTAATTAAACCTTGAGCAAGCATACCACTGAACCAAGAAGAAGCATTGACAATACCCCAACCTTGGAATTGAATCTTATCTTTACCCACCTCAAAATCTTTAATGATATCTAGTTCACCAGGTAACAAACTATTATTCTTCACAAAGACAAATGTATCATTTCCCCGACCTCCGATTAAAGTATCGCTACCACGACCACCAATTAAAGTATCATTGCCACCAACAGTTGGGTCTTGTTGATAAGCAAGTAATTTAAGATCATCCAAGCGACCACCACGACCATAATTAACAGGAGTACCAGTAGAAAGAAATTCTAAACGTTTGGTAGTACCATCTCCGATAAAGTTGACGGTATAGGTTTTCCAAACTAGATTGGAATTTTTAGAACTATCTTCTGCTACATTGAGCAAAGTATTGCCACCTAGTTTAACTGCGATCGCATTAACTGCTGCATTAAATCCGTTACGGGGTGCGTATTGGAATGTAAGCTCATAGAATTTACCAGCTTCTGTCGTAATATCTCGATAAATCTGACGTGCATCGGGATAAAAATTGAGTGGATCTTCGTTGAGTTCAATATGGTTAACGCCTTCAGCAGAATTACCAGACCAATATTCAATCCTGCCATCGGTCGAGTTCCAACCATCTAAAGGTGCATTGACAAAACCACTGGAAATATTGGGAGCTTCTTCAAAATCTGTGACAAATACAGTGGTAAATGGGTTTTTGTGATCTCCATACAGAATATCGTTACCAGCACCGCCGTCAAGGATATCATTGCCAAGACCACCAATTAAAGTATCATTACCACCAAGGTTAGGATTTTTGTTGTAGGCAAGTAATTTAAGATCATCCAAGTGACCACCACGACCATAATTAACAGGAGTACCAGTAGAAAGAAATTCTAAACGTTTGGTAGTACCATCTCCGATAAAGTTGACGGTATAGGTTTTCCAAACTAGATTGGAATTTTTAGAACCATCTTCTGCTACATTGAGCAAAGTATTGCCACCTAGTTTAACTGAGATCGCATTAACTGCTGCATTAAATCCGTTACGGGGTGCGTATTGGAATGTAAGCTCATAGAATTTACCAGCTTCTGTCGTAATATCTCGATAAATCTGACGTGCATCGGGATAAAAATTGAGTGGATCTTCGTTGAGTTCAATATGGTTAACGCCTTCAGCAGAATTACCAGACCAATATTCAATCCTGCCATCAGTAGAGTTCCAACCATCTAAAGGTGCATTGACAAAACCACTGGAAATATTGGGAGCTTCTTCAAAATCTGTGACAAATACAGTGGTGAATGGGTTTTTGTGATCTCCATACAGAATATCGTTACCAGCACCGCCTATTAAAAGATCTTGCCCAACCGCACCTTCAATGAGATCATCACCGGTTGTAGCAGCTAAAATACGGGCATTATGTTGATTAATAGTTGCAAAAAGCATTTGAACAGTACTGCCATTGACACTCAGACTATCTGCACCAATTACACTTACTTGATTAGGTTTGGCAACTTTTAAGTCTACTTGACCTTCACCAAAAAAGGTATATTCTAAATCAGTTCCATTGCCATTAAGAGTCTGTAATCTGGCACGCATAGGCAAATTAACAATGCGAGTGACATTATCCTGAGTAACTCCCAAATTGATCGTAAATTTACCTCCGTTAGCAGGTAAAAAGACAGTCTTGTCATCGTAAGCATACCAATTGTCTACACTCTTAATTATGCGATCGCTATTAATGTCTAGACCAAAATTACCAACATTAGAAGCAATTACTTCCGCCGTAATTGTATCTCCCGAACTTTCTACAAAAAGTTTTGACTGCTCAAATGCTTTAATTCTTTGACTGGCATCAGCTAAAGTTACAAATTCAGCACCGCTATTGTAAGCTTCTCGGATCAAGGCGGTAAACATTTCTTGGTTATAGCCGTTATTTTCCCAATTAGTAGGGCCATAATCATGCCAAGGCATTAGTACAATTGGTTTATTAGCATGATTGATAACTTCTTGGTATTGTCTGAGCCATTCAGCCTGTGCCTGTTCTGCTGTAAGGGGTTGAGGAACAAAACCACCATTGCCATCTGGAACGGGAATACCAAATCCGATTAAGGTAAAGTCAAACCAGAGATTGGGAGCAAAATAAACTGATTCTTGACCTGGTTTTAAAAAACCAAAAGCACTAGGAAATCCAGCCCCAACACTGGAATAACCACCAGAAATGTAATCAAAATATTGAGCAATTTCTAAAGCAGTGGGCAATTTTTCAGGCGCGCCAGGTAAAGCTGTCCCAGTAACTTTAATACCTAATTGCTTCTCAATAACTTGCTTAGATTGATTAAACTCAAATTCTAGCTGGGCAGGAGTAGCAAAATTGGTATTGTTGGAGGGGTTGTAACCAGCATATTCTTCAAAATGAGTATAGGAATGAGTTCCAATCTCGTTACCTGCTGCTAATAATGCTTGGTAATAAGGTCGAGAAATAGCCCAATCGGTATACTGAAGAGTTTCAGGACTATTGCCAATATTGATATAGTAAGAGCCAACAAAATTAAAGTCAGTTTTCCATTGATTCAAAATCGGTAATAATTTGTCATAAATCCCAGGAGAGCCATCTAAAGGATTAACATTGCTAGCCTCTTGCGATTGATCCATGTCATTGCGGGACAGAAACAGGGAGTTATTACGAGTTAAGCTAAGGCTGACACTGGGTTGATTATCGAAAGTAGACCAGCGTAGTGCTTGCCAAGCTAAATTATTGTCTCCTAAATAGCTGGTAGTGGCAAAATGTACATTACGACCGCCAGTTTGGGTAGTCACTACAGCGTTATAAGTTTGACCATTAACGTTTTGATTAACTAAAACTTGAGCAGGATAATTAGGATCGAAGCTTTCATAAGCAGCAAAACCAATAGGATTTTGGTATTGGCGAATTGTTTCTCCAGAATTGTAACCCTGCATGACAGGATGGGTTGTGTTTTGGGCAGTTAAGGCAACACTTCCAGTACCAAAAGCAGTAGGTCTTACCCCCAACAAAGTTTTCATCCGATAATAAGGGTCGCCTGCATGGACTGCACCTGTCTCATCGTTAGTCATGAAGTCGCCAGCAGCGATAATCCCAATCTTATATTGATAAACAGCATCAGTCAGGGTGTCTTGAATTGCTTGTAAGTCAGACTGTTTAACGTTACGAATGCTGGGAAAAATTAAGGTGTCATAATTAGCAAGTTTGTTAATGTCTTTCAAGTCTTCTTCGGTGAGGAGGTCGAACGGAATTCCTGCCATCATCACCTCTTCCTGAACCGACATAAATAGCTGGGAATATGCAGTAAGATTGACTTCTATGTCAGGTAAGCCAAAAAATTGGTCGGCAGTAGTTTGTGAAAAGACAATTCCAACCTTTTTACTAAAATCAGTTCTTGGCGGTAAAGCATCGCCGACTGCAATAGTATATTTTTGAGTAGAGTAATTACCAGGTAAAAATACTTGATTGTTGACATCAATTACGACATCAATCCCTGGAGTTGTGTCATTGATTAACGAAAGAGGAACAGCAAATTCTATGATTTGTTTAGTACTATCAAAAGCATAGTTTAACGCTCCAGTAACAAAATTTTCTCCTGCTGCGCCAGTATAAAGATAAGGTAGATTATCACTGAAGAAGTTAATGTTATATTCTGCACCACCAGCAAAACCAAAAATCTGATAACCAGTATTACTATTTTGGTCAGTATTAAGCCAAATTGTAGTACCAGCAGCGATCGCATTACTATCGGATTTAATCGCAAATACATAAGTATCTCCTACCAATTTGCCATATACTTCATATCCTGGTTGACCACTGCCTGGCAAAAAATCTAATCGTTCGTTATTTGTCCAATCAGCTAAATTACCATCAAGAGTAATATTTCCGTAAGTTGTTTTTAGTTCGGCTTCTAGAGAATTTAAAATATTAAAATTAGACATAAATTATTGTTTTAATAAAATTTGAATAAGAATTTAAAACTACGAGTTTTTACTTAATATCTTTCAAATTATCTCTTCTGAAAGAATTAAATAGGTAAAGACTCAATAAAGTTTCTATAAAAACAATAAAAAGATTTTATTGAAAAATTTATCTAAAATTTATCAAACCAATTTACTAAAGCAAACTCAATCGTAGTTTCATATATTAGAGAAAAATATTGCTTAATTATTTTTATGTCATTAATCAAGCAAGTTGTAATTATTGATTTGATAATTGCTTTTTGGAACGCAGTTATTTTTATCAGTTTATTTTTATGGTTACCGCTTAAAACTTCATCTTGTCATTCTAAACCAAATGCTCATAATCAGATTGTTGGTTTTTGGCTACGTACAATGTTTATAACAATTACAGGTGTTTTGAGCTTGAGTTATTTACATCTGCTAAATTGGTTAACTCTGGCTTTAGTATATATTAGTTATCTAATTTTTAATTATTTAGAAAGTTATACTTGGCGAATTAAAGATTGTCAACAGATTCTTCAAGAGCAAATATTTAATCTTATAGATGTTTTAGACCAAGGATTATCACCTCAAGCTTTAATTAAAAATACTTACAAAAATTTCCAAACAATTAAACAGCGATTAATTGACTATGTAGAAAACTTGGTAATTCGCCAGGGAATGTTTTTTGTTGCGGTACTAACAATAGTTTTAGGTTTTGCTTTACTATTGAGATGGGAATATCCTTTACTAGAATTACGCTTCAGCAATAGCGATCGCTATGAAATTCTACTTCTAACTAGACAAATTTTAGCAGGAACTGCTCCAGAAACTCCTTATTTACCTGTATTTCCTGCTTTTGCCACAGTTTTATCTTTACTAGGTTCAATCGATGGGATGCAAGTCATTCGTTTCCTTAGTCCTATGGTAGGAATGATGATGGTTTTGGGCGTTGGCTATCTAGTGCGCGTTTTAACCAAGAATAGTTTTTCAGCTTTAGTTGCAATGTTGTGTTTGGGAGTTTATTGCTTCACTTGGGAACAAACAATTAATTCCGAATTACCAGTATGGTTGACGACAATTATTCATAGTTTAAAAAGTTCTTTAATTCGACAGTGGAATGGTAATGAATTAGAACTTGGTACAATTTTTTTATTATTTGGTTTGGGATATTATTTCGATAAACCACAGAAAAATATTACTTTCAAAATCAATTTTATTTGTAGCATTATTTTAATAGTAATCTCTGCACCACCATTGCTGATTTTAGTTTTAATAGCGGTGATTAGCTCGATTGGGGGCAAAAAAACAATTTTAAGTGCGATCGCTTTAACTTGGATTGTTTTAGCTGGATTTGCTGCTATGACTGAGATACAGTTGCTATGGACTCAAAGTTTTTTGCTAACCTTGCCTGTAGCTCTTAGTTTATTAGCAGGATTTTTATTTACTATCGTCGCTAACATCGTAAAAATACTATCACAAAGATGGGCTGAAACTTTTTGTTTAGCGATAATTCTATCTTTATCAATTAATTTTTTACTGCCTCTTCCTCCCAATTTAACCTATGTAGAATACGACATAGCAGCAAGGAAAACCTTAGAGATTAAAACCCGATTTCCTTCTCAAACTTGGACTTTAGTAGCCCCAGTCGAACAACTAGCTGAAATCTATAGTTATGGTTGGTATCAAGACTTAGCTTTATTTGTTGAACAATATGCTTCTCAAGTCGCAGGTACTCCGCCGTTTAACGGCAGTGCCTGCGCTGACTGCATCTCCGCAGTCAACCAACCAGAATTTCGCTTCCCTGTTTCAGGAAAAGATTTATTTATCCTAGTTGAAAAAATTCCCTTTGTTACCTTTACCAATGAACCCTCTGTTGTGCCTGATTCTATTTTAAGCGAGAGGTTCGCTCACTTACTTCGCGATCGCACTTACCGTTATTATCGTTCCTCCGCAGGAAGATCTAGTTTAGAATATGAAGCATGGCAAATGTGTGAAACTTATTTTCATAACCATCCCGATAGCCAAATCTACTATGAAGATCGAGAATTGAAAATATATTGGTTTAAGGTTTAAGTTTCATTCTACTAAGCTATGTGCATTTTCCCATCTACGTATTTTTGAATTGTGAAAAAAAATAGACAAATTAAATGCACCAACAGTTTAGATACTATTTCTCTTACTGAAGAAATTTTATCGGGTAGTGTCTTATATTCTTCGCATTCATGCGAGGGATATAAGGCACAAAGCGTTCAGCGAGCGACAGTTTTAACTGTCTCGAAATATAGTATAATACCTAAAACTCAAGCATAAATCAATGTACGGTTGCCAGCAAGTTCTAGTAACTCAAGACAAAAATTTAATTAATGTATTAACCTTCCTGTGCGAAGAGTCTCATAAACTCATTAACATGGGAATATTTTACGCTAGGCAGCTATACTTCAAAGCTAAAAAGATCATTGGTAAATTTGACTTAATAGAACAATATAAAACTAATTATCACTACAAAATTTTACACTCGCAAGCTGCACAACAAATATTACTTTCAGTAGCAGAATCTTTTAAGTCATATAAAGGTTTAGTTAAAGCATTTAAAGAAGGTGAAATAACAGATAAGCCAAGAATCCCTAACTACAGGAAGAAAGGAGGGTTGGCTACAATTAGCTATCCCAAGCAAGCTTTAAAACTAAAAGATAATAAACTAAGAGTCCCATTGGGCAAAACTTGCAAGCGTTGGTTTGGTATAGATAGTTTTAAGATCTCAATGCCTAGTAATCTTAATTTTTCCGACATCAAAGAATTAAGAATACTTCCTCGAAACAAGTGTTTTTATTTTGAGTTTGTCTACGAAAAACAAACACAAAAAGCCAAATTAAATCGAAATAATGTACTTGGTATCGATCCAGGTTTAAATAACTGGTTAACTTGTGTTTCTAACGTAGAAACGAGCTTCATTGTTGATGGCAAACATCTTAAATCAATGAATCGCTGGTATAACAAACAAGTTGCCAAAATTAAACAAAATAAACCACAAGGATTTTGGAATAAAAAGTTAGCTGCAATAACCGAAAAACGCAATCGACAAATGCGTGATGCTATCAACAAAGCAGCAAGGATAGTGATTGATCATTGTCTAGAAAATAGAATCGGAATCATTGTTTTTGGTTGGAATAAAGGGAATAAAAAAGAAATCGAGCTAGGCAAGAAGAACAATTCTGAATTTGTTCCAATTCCAACAGCTAGGTTAAAAGACAGAATTGAGCAACTCTGTCTAGATTATGGAATTGAGTTTGTTGAGACTGAAGAAAGCTATACTAGTAAAGCTTCGTTTTTAGATGGTGATAATCTACCAAAATACGGTGAAAAACCCAAGGTCGCGTCTTCCGAGGAAACCTCGGAAGCGTGTGACGACCGCAAGGATTGGAAACCATCAGGGAAAAGAACGAAGAGAGGCTTGTATCGAGTAGGATACGGGCAATGGTATATCAATGCGGACTGCAACGGAGCAGCTAATATCATCCGTAAAGTAAGCAGAACGTTAGGCTTAGAGCTTAACCGACTGTCTAGGGGCGTTTTGACTCGTCCCCAAAGATTAACTCTTTGGTCAGTTAATAAGGAAGCTTTGCTTCCTTATTAGAATCCCTTCGGCTTTAGCCAGGGGAGAAGTCAAAATGAAAGACTGTATTTAAATAAACAACTAAAGCCATGACAAGTATTACTGTCAACTTACCTGAAACTGCTTACGAAATTGTGATCTCTCCTGGTTGTCTTTCTCAATTAGGAAGCCAGATGAAAAAATTAAATGTAGGAAAAAAGGTTTTAGTTGTTTCCAACCCAGAGATTTTTGCTGTTTATGGAGATACTTGTCTGCAATCTTTAAAAGCTGCTGGTTTTGAAGTTTATCATCACTTAATTCCTGCGGGAGAAACTTATAAAACTCTTCAATCTCTTGAACAAGTTTATGATACTGCCTTAAAACATCATCTCGAACGTTCTTCCACTTTAGTAGCTTTAGGTGGGGGAGTCATTGGTGATATGACTGGTTTTGCTGCTGCTACCTGGTTGCGTGGAGTCAACTTTGTTCAAGTACCAACGACGTTACTGGCAATGGTAGATGCTTCGGTGGGAGGAAAAACAGGAGTCAACCATCCCCAAGGAAAAAACCTCATTGGTGCTTTTTATCAGCCTAAATTAGTTTTAATCGATCCTAATGTTTTAAAAACTTTGCCAGAAAGAGAATTTCGCGCAGGTATGGCAGAAGTAATTAAATATGGCGTTATTTGGGACGCAGATTTATTTGGTAAATTAGAACAAGCTGAACAAATCGATAGTTTTGCTCATATTGCACCAGAATTATTAGAAACAATTTTAATCCGTTCAACTCAAGCAAAAGCTGATGTAGTTAGTCAGGACGAAAAAGAAGCGGGACTAAGAGCAATTTTAAACTATGGTCATACTATTGGTCATGCTGTCGAAAGTTTAACTCATTACGAACAATTTGTTCATGGGGAAGCAGTAGCAATTGGTATGGTTGCAGCAGGAAAAATTGCGACTCAAATGGGATTATGGACAGAAGAAGAAGCGGATCGTCAGGATCGATTAATTAAAAAAACAGGATTGCCAACTACTATTCCTGCTAAATTAGATGTAGATGCTATTTTAGAAACTCTTCAAAGCGATAAAAAAGTCAAATCGGGCAAAGTTAGATTTATACTGCCTACTCAAATAGGGAAGGTAGAGATTAGCGATCGCGTTACGACTGAAATTATTAATGAAGTAATTTTAGCTCTTAGGTAACCCAGATTATTTCCAGAGTGTCCCTGCTTTTTTCGCCAAAACTTCCATATTAAAAGAAGAGATATTTTTAATTGAATAATCTGTCTAGGTTTATCGTTTCTAAAGATTTTATTTTGAGTTTTTCTTGACTAGAATCTATGAGCCAATGACTGGATAGATTTAAGGTTTTACTAAATTCAAACCAGTCACTATATATATTGTGAGCAGTGTTGACTGTGCGATATCCTCTATATTTTGTCCATTGATCTTCAAGATATTCAACTGTTGATTTGTATTTAGTTGGCTTAATAAATATTCTTATAAATGTTTTAATAATTCTTAATTTAATTCTTTTTAGAAGAACTTTAGAAGGTACATACAAAGTAATAACAATTACTTCATCAAATTGTTGGTCAATTTCTGCAAGATATTTATAAGAGTTTTTCTTTAAATATATATTATACAAGTCATAATGTATGATGACAGTGACAGACTTTTTTAACTTTTCTAACTCTATTTTTTTGAGGTCTTTATACTCAAATGTAGGCAAAACAAATAAGTTTTGTACTTTTAACTGTTTGTATATATATGAATCTAATGTTTTGTTTTTAATAGCTTTTATTAAGGTAGTTTTTCCTGCACAAGAAGGGCCTGCTAGGATCAATAGCTGTGTAGAATTTGCCATAAAATTATTCAACTAAATTAACTAGTTTGGTTAATTTGAGGCAAAGCCAGAAATTAAAGTTAGTTTAACATCTATTGATAATTTAGGTTAAGGCTCTTTGGTCAATAACTTTTTGCTGCAAAATCGCTATATTAATTTAGACTGTCTCGCTCTAAATTGATCTCTTTAATTTGCAAGATGACTCCTAAGCATAATAAGGTTGTCAAACATCCTTTTCTTCGTTTGCTGAGATACGGACGTAAATATCGTGTTTCGATTTGGCAAGCAACTATCTGTTCGATTCTTAACAAACTTTTTGATCTCGCACCTCCAGCGTTAATTGGTGCAGCAGTCGATGTAGTAGTAAAACCACAGAATTCAATTATTGCTCGTTTCGGAATTACAGATGTCTTTCAACAGTTATTGATTATTTGTGCTTTATCTGCTGTTATCTGGGCTTTAGAATCGATTTTTGAATATGCTTATGAACGGTTATGGCGCAATCTGGCACAAAATATTCAACACGATCTACGTTTAGATGCTTATAGTCACATTCAGGATTTGGAATTAGCTTATTTTGAAGAACGTAGTACAGGGACACTACTATCAATTCTCAATGATGATATCAATCAACTAGAAAGATTTTTAGATATTGGTGCGAATGAAATTCTTCAGGTAATTACCACAGTAATTATTATCGGTGGGGCATTTTTAGTTTTAATTCCCAATGTTGCCTGGATGTCTATTCTACCGATTCCAATTATTCTTTGGGGTTCAATTGCTTTTCAAAAACGCCTCGCACCTCGTTATGCTGCTGTGAGGGAAAAAGTGAGTTTACTTAATTCTCGTTTGGCAAATAATCTTAGCGGAATTACTACTATTAAAAGTTTTACCACTGAAGCTTATGAATTAGAAAGGTTAAGACAGGAAAGTGAAGCTTATCGTCAAAGTAATCAAACAGCGATCGCTCTGTCGGCTGCTTTTATTCCCGTCATTCGGATTGTAATTTTGGCTGGTTTTACGGCAATTTTATTGTTTGGTGGGATGGAAGTAGTCTCTGGTGACTTAGCAGTTGGTACTTATAGTGTTTTGGTTTTTCTGACTCAAAGATTACTATGGCCCTTAACTAGATTAGGACAAACTTTAGATCTTTATCAAAGAGCAATGGCTTCTACTAATCGCGTGATGGATTTGCTAGATACTCCGATTGCCATTCATTCTGGTAAGTTATCTTTACCTACAGAAAAGATTCGAGGTGAAATTAATTTAGATCGAATTACTTTTGCTTATAATCAGTTCGATCCTATTTTTAAAAATCTCTCGCTACATATCCCAGCAGGAAAAACGATCGCGATTGTTGGTTCGACTGGTTCGGGAAAAAGTACGATTGTTAAGTTGTTGTTGAGATTATATGAAATTCAAGCAGGAAAAATAACTCTCGACGGGATAGATATTAAAGATATTTTCTTAAACGATCTAAGACGTGCAATTGGTTTAGTTAGTCAGGATGTTTTTCTCTTTCACGGTTCGGTTAAAGAAAATATTGCCTATGGTAGTCCTGAATATAGTTTAGAAGAAATCATTACTGCTGCCAAAATCGCTGAAGCAGATGACTTTATTCGTCGCTTACCTCAAGGTTACGATACCATCGTCGGCGAAAGAGGACAAAAACTATCTGGTGGACAGAGACAAAGAATTGCGATCGCTAGAGCCGTGCTTAAAAATCCCCCTATTTTAATCCTCGATGAAGCCACTTCTGCTGTAGACAATGAAACCGAAGCTGCGATCGCTCGTTCTTTAGAAAGAATTACTCAAAATCGCACTACTATTGCGATCGCTCATAGATTATCAACGATTCGGAATGCAGACTGTATTTATGTGTTGGAATTTGGGCAAATTGTTGAACAGGGAACTCACGAAGAATTACTCGCTAAACAAGGTATTTACGCTAATTTATGGCGAGTGCAAACAGGGGTTAGAAACAGAAAATACTAACTAAATTAATGCTAATTAAGGTATTGTTAAACTTTTACACTGAGCCTGATGGCGTAAAAAATGATCGCATAAAACCAAAGCTACCATTGCCTCAACCATCGGTACCGCCCTTGGTAACACACAAGGATCATGTCTACCTTTAGCTGCTAAAACGGTTTCATCTCCAGAATTGGTGACAGTTCGTTGTTGCTTACCAATTGTTGCCGTGGGTTTAAATGCAGCACGTAGAATAATATTCTCTCCATTAGAAATTCCTCCCTGAATACCTCCCGAACGATTGGTTACGGTACGAGTTTCGCCATTTTCATCGAGATAATATTGATCATTATGTTCACTACCCGTCATCGTTGTCCCCGCAAAACCCGAACCAATTTCAAATCCTTTGGTAGCAGGTAAAGACATGATTGCTTTGGCAAGCTCTGCTTCTAATTTATCAAAGACTGGTTCTCCTAATCCTTTGGGAACATGACGCGCTACACATTCTACTACACCACCAAGAGAGTCTTGATCTCTTTTAGCGCGCTCGATTAATTCGATCATTTGATCTGCAGATTCGGGATTGGGACAACGAACAATATTACTTTCTACTTGTTGAATCGTAACGCTATTACTATCTACTGACGCTTCTAAATCTTTAATTCGTTTAACATAAGCAACTATCTCTACACCTGCTACTGAGTTAAGAATTTTTTTGGCGACCGCTCCTGCTGCGACTCTACCAATAGTTTCTCTAGCAGAAGCTCTTCCCCCTCCTTGCCAGTTACGAATGCCATATTTGGCATCATAGGTAGCATCCGCATGGGAAGGACGATATTTGTATGCCATTTCATCGTAATCTTGAGAACGAGCGTCTTTATTTGTGACTAAAATTGCGATCGGTGTTCCTAGGGTTTTGCCTTCAAAGACACCAGAGATGATTTGACAGGTATCACTTTCTTTTCTGGGTGTCGTAATTTTACTTTGTCCTGGTTTTCTGCGGTCTAAGTCTATTTGTATTTCGGCTTCTGATATTTCTAGTTGTGGTGGACAACCATCGATGACGACACCAACGCCACCGCCATGTGATTCTCCAAAGGTTGTGATCCGAAATAGATGTCCGAATGTGTTTCCCATGATTTCATAGCAAGAGCAAGCGATTCATAATTTTATCGTATTTCTAGCCCAGAGAAATTTTTGATTGCTACTGCTGCGGAAAAATTTTCAACTGCTTTAGTGATTGAAGGGAAAAGATTACTTTGATTTCGTTATTTAATTTGAGCAATTAAAAACTATTAAGCTCAAAATTGTGTTATACCTATTAAGGTTTTATAAATTTGGCTGGTGTTGGAAGCAGTGTAATTAATTTTACTCTGTATCTTCACCTTTTAATAATCCGAGAAGTAATCAATTTAAATCTTGTCCTACAACTGCTACCGATTTTGTAGCTAGCAGTTTTTTTTATGTGCAAATTTTTAGCAGAGTAATCAAAATAATTAAGAGCAATTCATGACAGCAACTACCACCAAGGTTCAAATCAAACAGTCTCCTCAACTAGATACAAAAATTAAATTAAGAGATATTATCAACACATTACCTAAAGAAGTTTTTGTTAAGAATTCAAAAAAAGCTTGGTCTAAATTAATCATAAATGTTTTGTTGGTTGGTTTAGGATATTGGGCATTAGCTGTCTCTCCCTGGTTTGTTTTACCTTTTTTATGGATTTTTGTAGGAACTGGTTTAACTGGTTTTTTTGTAATTGGTCATGATTGCGGTCATCGTTCTTTTTCTAATCGTAACTGGGTCAATGATTTAGTTGGTCATCTGTTATTTTTACCTTTAATTTATCCTTATCACGCTTGGCGAATTCTTCATAATCATCATCACAAACATACCAATAAATTAAAAGTCGATAACGCTTGGGATCCTTTTACTTCAGAAGATTATGCTCAGTTTTCACCCCTGGTGCAGTGGTTTTATCGTAGATTAAGGGGTTGGTTTTGGTGGGTAGGTTCAATTGCTCATTGGGCTAGTTTGCATTTTAATTGGTGGCAATTTGAAGGCAAACAAAGACAACAAGTTCGTTTTTCAGTATTGGTAGTGTTGTTAGGTGGTGGAATTTTTTTACCTACATTACTGATTACTACCGGTTTTTGGGGTTTAGTTAAGTTTTGGTTATTACCTTGGCTGGTTTATCACTTCTGGATGAGTACTTTTACTATTGTTCATCACACGATGCCAGAAATTCCTTTTCAATCAGAATCAGAATGGCACGAAGCTTCAGCCCAACTTTGTGGAACTGTACATTGTAAATATCCTTGGTGGGTAGAGTTTTTATGTCATGACATTAATGTTCACATTCCTCATCATCTTTCTAGTGGTATTCCCTGGTATAACTTACGTCAAGCTCACCAAAGTCTGAAAGAGAATTGGCGCGATTATCTGTACGAGTCTGAATTTTCTTGGTCTTTGATGAAAAAAGTTGCCGAACAATGTCATTTATATGACGAACAGAATAATTATCGCACCTTCAAAACTTATCATCATTCTAACTAGCGATCGCTCTGTAGGGACGTTTCAAAAAACCTCCCTACTTCAAAAATATTCTTTTTTGGATTTTATATAACTCTTCCAAAATATGCTGCTAACTCTAGATGAATAGGATGAGGGTAGAAGATTTTTTTTATTTGAAAGTCTTTGACATTGTTTTACCAATCATCATCAAGCCTCAGACTTTCTGCTTCTGCCTGTAATTCTTGAAAATAATCGCTTTGAGTAATTTTAGCTACTTCCTGCTCCCGCTTTTGCTGATCGATCTCGATTTTTAATTCTTCTAACTGCCGTTTGAGTTGTTCTTCTTGACACTTGCGTTCGGAGATATCTTGAATAATACCTTCGTAATACAATATTTTTCCACTTGGATCGTAGACTGCTCTAGTATCTTCTTCCACCCAAATAATACTGCCATCTTGGCGGTAAACTTGGTACTCCCAGTTATGAACTTTTCCATACATATCTAAGTGGCGTTGAAATTCCTTCCTACCTTGGGGATCTACATATACTTGGCTACTTATTTCGGTGACGTTAGCAATCATTTCTACTGGAGAATCATAACCGTAAATTCTAGCCATGGCTGGGTTGACACTGATGAAACGACCGTCTGGACTCGACTGAAAAATACCTTCTAGAGCATTTTCAAAGATACTACGATAGTTTTCTTCGGCAATTCGCAAAGCCTCATTTTTTTCCTTCAAAAGATGAAAGGAATTTTTGAGTTGATGAGACATACTGTTGAAAGAATTTGCCAACTTTTCGATTTCGATAATGCGACTGGGTTTAACGTGTTGATCTAAGTTGCCTGCTGCAATATCTTCGGATGCTTGAGAAACTCGCATAATAGGATAAGTAATCCAGCGAGAGGTGAGAATACCAAGAGCGATCGCTACTCCTAATGCTCCCAGACTTAACCACAAAGTATTACGCTGACTAGCATTAATCTGCGACATAAAATCCGCTTCAGGAATGGTTAGAATTACCAGCCAATCTAGATTTCGATCTTGGAAAGGAACTACTTGAACGTATTGCCTCTCTCCATTGAGCTTAAAATCGAGTTGTTGAACGGACTGAATTTGATTGAGGTTACTAAACTGAGTGTTTAGATATTTCGCTGTCTCTCGAATATTTGCATTAGCACTGGCTGTAGCCAAAAGTCTTTCACTCTGTTCGCCACTTCCTGTAACCATCGGTTCTTGAGACGAGGTAGCGACCAATCTTCCCGATCGCTCTACAATAAAGGCAGTACCCGTCTTACCAATCTCCAGGTTTTGCAAGAAAATACTCAACTCTTGGGGCAAGAAAAAGTCAGTAGCACATACCCCGATGGCAGCGTTTGTTTGATCGTAGACAGGAAAACTTGCCGTAACCGTAGGAAACAGAGTAGAAAAGGCGAGGTAAATTTCACTCCAAACTTCCCCTCGTGCTGTTTTTGCTGCCTCATACCAAGGGCGCACGCGTGGATCGAAGGGTTTATCGAAGCTGCCAATTTGTTGGGTTGTGAGATCGCCCCGTTCATCGAAGCCGAAACCCTGGCGAATAAAGTTTGTCTCAGAATTGCTAAATTGCAGAACAACCTTGGTGGAATCTTGCTCTGAAAGCCTCCTGACGCCGAAAAATCCACCCTGTTCATCTCCACAATAAATAAAACTCAAGGTTGGATAGTTCTGCATTTGCTGCCAAAATAGATGCTCCCCCCTGGGGTTGCTGACATCAATATCTCCCCGAGCAAAAGCAGTGGCATTCAAGCGATTGATCGCTTTAGGAATTTCAATATAAGAGTCCAGTCTTTCTGTAATGCGATTGCTGAGTTCGGTGCGTAATTGACTGGCAACATCATTAATTGCTTGTTGTCCGCTGCGGTAAGCAAGAAACCCAACTAAGCCAACAGCAGCAACAATTTGTAGAACGAAAGGAACAACCAGTGTAGTTCGTAAGCGAAATTTGCGGAGATAGCGATCGCTTAAACCTTTTGGATTAATCATTATAAAATAAAGCTTTTACCAACCATCAACTAAATCATTGCCTTCAATCCATTCGTTTAAATCTCGCTCTGGTTCGGCGACGTTAAACAAATGCAAGCCAAAGTCTCTAGCAAGATCTTCACAGACTTTGATACCCCGCACGCTGTTGCCCTTGGCATCGAGGGGTGGTGAAAACGTGCCAATGCCTAGCTTTCCAGGAACTAATGCTGTAATTCCACCACCTACACCACTTTTAGCCGGCATTCCTACTTTGTAAATCCATTCTCCCGAATAATCGTACATACCGCAGGTGAGCATAACGCTGATTACATCTTGCACGTAACGCTCATCCAACGCTCTTTCTTGGGTAACTGGATTTACACCCCCATTAGCTAGAGTTGCTGCCATCATGCCCAAATCCCGAGCATTGACCATAATAGAACACTGTTGAAAATACAAATCGAGGGTTTCTTCAATGCGATCGCTAATCATACCAAAATTAAGCATTAAATAAGCGATCGCTCGGTTTCTATTGCCCGTTGCTTTTTCTGAAAGAAACACAGGTACGTTGAGATCTAATTCTCGTCCCGTATAACAACGGAACATTTCTAAAACACGTTTGAGTCTTTCTGTGGCACTGTTGCCTCGAATCAGATCTGTAGTTGCGATCGCTCCTGCATTAACCATCGGATTATAGGGACGATTGGTTTTTTCATCCAGGACAATAGAGTTAAAGGCTTCTCCCGTTGGTTCAACACTCACTTTACTGTTGACATATTCCCTGCCACAATCTTCTAAGGCCAAGCCATAAACAAAAGCTTTAGAAATCGACTGAATAGTAAACAGTTTGTCACAGTCACCTACTTCAAATTCCTGTCCTTTACTAGTAATTGCACAAATACCAAACCATTCGGGAGTAGCTAATGCTAGTTCTGGAATGTAATCTGCTACTGCACCATCGGTAAGAGATTGATATTTTTCATGTAAGTCGATCAGATAGCTACGAAAAGGAGAAGCAACTGCCTGAATGGAGTTAGTCAGAGAAGTCAAATCGTTGTTTGCCATGAGCGTAGAATTATGAAATATTTTTGGTTAAGCAACAATGTGTTGAGCTACTTTGCTAAATTCCTGACTTACAGGATGAGTGGGATATTTGACGCAAAAAACTCCTTCGCTGGCAAGCTGTACCAAATCTTCTGATAAAGGAAATATTCCCGCTACGGGTGCGGTATAGGTTTCCTCTACTTTTTGCCGTAATGCTTCTAAATTCATACTGCTCAAAACCTTGTTTATCGCTAGCAGCATCTTACGTACTTTTAATTGTCGCGCCACATCCACAGTTACTGCCGTGCCTTGATAGTCTTGTTTATCAGGACGCAAAATCAAAATCAAAATGTGAGAAATAGCGATTGATAAAAAAGTTTCTTTAGATAAACCTGGATGAGTATCGATGAATAAATAGTCTAGTTGCAAACCCTTGACTAACTTGCGAAAGCCATCATTGAGAAGTTTGACATCGTAGCCTTCTTTAAGAATTTTGGCAATGTCATCTGCTTTGAAGCTGGAAGGTACTAAAAAAAGTTTGCCATCGCCTTCTATGCCTACATTAGCACTGACATCGTAGGCAGCATCTTCCATTGCTGCTCGTCCCCAAAGATAATCATTAAGAGTTTTGTTAATATCGTCTGCTTCGAGACTAAAAAGCATATGAATCCCAGGAGAAGGCAAATCAGTATCAACAATGCCGACTCGATTACCTTGCGAAGCAACAGTTGTTGCTAAGTTGGCAGTAAAATTAGATTTTCCTGTTCCGCCACGATAGGAATGAATGGAGATAACTTTAGGCATTTGGTATAGTTAGATACTAAAAATTATTTTTACTCTTTGTAAATTAAGTGTAAAGTATACAGCATTATCGCTTTAATAATAACCAAAAAAAATTAGCGTTAATTAAACTAAAAAAACGCTATTTTGTCATTAATTCATGACAGTTTTTAACTAGTGTAGGGTAGCAGAAATAATGCCTGAGTTAAATAGCTCGGCACAAATAAAACTAACTGACTAAGGTCTTCATTTGTTCTTTTTTCTTTTTTTTAAATTCAAATTGAAGATTAAATCATAAAGAAATCAGGTTAAAAATCAACCATTTCTGTAACAGTTTTAGCTATTACTTCTGGTTGCCAAACAGCAACAGTATTTAAACTACTTTTCAGAAACATAGTTTGACAGAGACGGCGTTGAATCTTGCCACTGGAAGTTTTGGGAATGCTGCCAGTTTTAATCAATGCGATCGCACTTACTTCAACTTCATGTTCTTTGCCTACTGCTTGACAGATAGTATTTACCAATTCCTCTGCATTCAAGTTTCTTAAATAACTGCGTTCGATTTCCTGAACAATCACTAATTTTTCTGCTGTTCCTGTTTCTACGGCAAAAGCTGCACCACAATTTAACCTAAAAGCAGGATGGGATTCTTGTACGGTTCTTTCTACGTGTTGGGGATAACAATATCTGCCCCAAAAAATCATGACTTCTTTTAATCGCCCTGTGATATACAATTCTCCATCTTGGAAAAAGCCTAAATCACCTGTACGTAAAAAGGGTCCTTCACCTGTGGCAAGATAAGCTTGAAAGGTTTGTTGAGTTTCCTCTGGTTGTTCCCAGTAACCTTTACCTATTCCCGAACCCGATACCCAAATTTCTCCTACTTGTTTGTCACTACATTTAGTTAATGATTCGGGATTAACAATGATAATTTCCGTATCTAACCAATTTTTACCACAACCAACGATTGCTCTTACTCCTGATTGTTCGGGAGTAACTTCCATTACTCGATTTTGCGCCAAAGCTATTCCATCGACATATTTAATCTGAGGAGGTGCGGTTTGTAAGCCTCCAGAAACAAATAAAGTAGTCTCTGCCATACCATAACAAGGATAAAAGGCTTTTGAGCGAAAACCGCAAGCAGCAAAAATACTACTAAATCTCTCTATCGTTTCTGCCCTTACAGGTTCAGCACCAGAAAAAGCTACTTGCCAACTACTTAAATCTAATTCAGCTAACTGTTCTTCTGTAGCCCGTAAACATAATAAATCGTAAGCGAAATTGGGCCCTCCACTAGTAGTTGCCTGATACTGGGTAATCGCTTTTAACCAGTTAAGAGGCTGTTGACTTAAAGCGATCGGAGACATCAAAATACTCTCTGTTCCTAAATAAACTGGCTGCAAGACATTGCCAATCAAACCCATATCGTGATACATCGGCAACCAACCAACTACTACCGTATCTTTCGTATGTTGGAAGGCTTGTTTAATCATCTCCTCATTACAAAGAATATTGCCATGAGTTACCATCACTCCTTTAGGTATGCCTGTCGAACCAGAAGTGTATTGTAAAAAAGCCAGAGTATCTTCATTAATTTTTGGTTGCATCCAATCTTGAGCCAGATCATTAGTAAGATCGTCAGTAGCAAGACAATTGAATCCCGTGTGTTCTAATTGAGACTCAAACAGAGTTAAAAAATCTTTAGTCGTTAAAACAATAGTTGCTCCAGATGCGATCGCTCTTTGTTGAAGTTTAGCAATTTCCTTACCATGGCGTGGCGGAGTCGTAGTAACTGCAATCACTTCAGCATAAAGACAACCAAAAAAAGCTGCAATAAATTCTAAACCCGCATCATAAGAATAAACCAACAAAGCCCTCGAACCAGCAGGAACTAAAGATTGCAACTTTGCTGCGATCGCTTTAGCTTGACAATCTAATTCAGCATAAGTTAAAAGTGCCGATTCTGTTTTACTATCTTTAAGGAATCTATAAGCAATTTGGTTTGGTCGATCTAAAGCTCTATAGTTTAAAAGATCAACTAAATTAGAATGATTTGTCATTTGCTCCTGTTTAACTGATAAAAGTAAAAAAGTAAGGAACTTATGTTGTCAAAAATAATTCAAAATACACTAGCTAACTATTGATAGTGGATTAATTATTTTTTATCTTTGTTGTATCTGTATTATGTTGTTCATTAACTTTACTTCGGGAAACTTAAATAAAATCTTATCTCGTCTTTTTACTACTGGTATCCTAGCAGCAATGGGTATCTTTGGAGGTATAGTTCCAGAGATTTCTCCGCAATTTCCACAGTTGTCAATGATTTCTTATGCTTATGCTCAAGATTATACTCAAGATGAAGTAGTCAATTATGCTAGGGCTGGTTTCCAAGTAGAAATGTTACGACAACAGGTTTACAAAGAAATTAAAGGTATTATTAATCAACCTCCACCCGATATAGTTTGTAATCAACCAGCAACTTTAGAAAATTTATCTAGTAATGTCAAAAAAATTGCGACCAAATATTGCGATGATTCTCGACAAATTGTCCAAAGAAATAACTTAACAATTAATCGTTTTAATGAACTTAAACAAGTTTATGACCGTGGCGGTTCTTTTTATCAACAAGTTCAAAATATTTTAATTGAGCTTCAAAGACCATAAACAAATCGTTTTTTTGAAATTATTCTTAATTTTTTATCTTACTTTTCACATTTATATTTAATTAAATAAAAATATGGTCGTGACCAACAAGGATTGACCATATTCTGAAAAATTGAATCTTGAGTAAGATTAAGCTTTCGTTAAATTAGAAAAACTAATTTTTAAGTAATCTTCTTCCATTTTTGCTCCTGATGGAGTTAACGCAGCCAAGGCTTGAGGCAAAACTAAATTGCGGCGATGATTCCCAATTCTAATATTTAACTCATCACCAGTTTTATTTAATTGAATTTGTTCTTTAGGAATTCCAGGTAGATACAATTCCAGACTATAATTATCTTTGTTTTGCACTACTTTAACAGTATTTTCTTGATAATAAACCTGAGCCGGGTCTTCATCTTGATAAAGAATCTCTTTAAGCTTTTCTAAAGCTTCTAATCCACACATTTCTTCGGAAAAAAGTGGTGCTTCTTTTACAGGTAAAGGATGAAAATTATCATAAATTTCCTGTTTATAAACTGTTTGATTTTCTTTCCAACGTTGGAAGAAAGGATCGCTTACAGAATCGGGGATAATTCGGTTAGCTACTACCAAATCTGTCGCTACATTATACAAACTTAAATAAGCATGAGCGCGGAGAGATTCTTTAATCACCATTTTTTCAGGATTCATTACCAAACGCACCGAAGTTTGATTATTATCCGTCAACACCTTTTCTAAAGCTTCAATCTGTTCGTAAAATTCATAAGGCGCATCCATTACTTCTTTATCTGGTAAAGAAAAACCCGTAATCGGTTTAAAAATTGGCTCAAACAATGGTCGTAATGCTGCTGACATTCCCTGTAAAGGTTTGTAAAAACGTCTCATATACCATCCCCCTACTTCTGGAAGACTGAGTAATCTTAAAGCAGTTCCTGTTGGAGCAGAATCAATAATGAGTACATCAAAATCGCCTTCATCATAATGACGCTTCATTCTTACCAAACCAAAAATTTCATCCATTCCTGGTAAGATTGCCAATTCTTCAGCTTGAACACCTTCTAGACCTCTTGCTTGCAAGACTTGGGTAATATAACGTTTTACTGCACCCCAGTTGCCTTCCAGTTCCATTAGTGCATCTAATTCTGCACCCCACAGATTAGGACGTACTGATATAGGTTCATGACCTAATTCCAAATCAAAACTATCTGCAAGAGAATGAGCAGGATCTGTACTCAAAACCAAAGTTTTATAACCAAGTTCGGCACAACGAAGACCAGTAGCAGCAGCTACTGAGGTTTTACCTACGCCTCCTTTACCAGTCATTAAAATTACGCGCATATTGAAGTTTTGTCCTAGCTGAATAAATATATTTACATTACTTATTATTATTGTGAATTTTGTTTAAAACCGAACAAATTTTGTTTCAAAACTTCCCAGGGAGAAATGTGCCAATAGTCTATATGAGCAATAATTAAACCGTTTTGATTGAGTTTAAGTTCACTCCAACCAGGAATGCTCAAACGTGGTTGCCAAGGCAGAGGGGAAGTCAAGTGTAAAGTCCATTCTGTTTTAAGACAATTTTCCTGAAGGCTAATGTCATGTAGATCTAAGTTTATCTCCCTAAAAAAATTCCCCAAAAAACCAATCATAGTTTGATAGCGTTGAATTCCCCGAAACTCGTTCAAAGGGTCTTTAAAATAAACATCGTCAGCGTAAATACTATAAGTTTGGTTCTTGGGAAAGTTTTGATAGTCTTGTTTGATAATTTCAATGATTTCCATTGTGTAGTTTATGATTCGTTAGCGTCTACTTCTGACCATAATCGCTTTAACTGATATTTCCAAGCACCCAAAAATTGTTCTCTTTCCTCGGGTTTTTGATTCAGTCCGCCCAACATTCCTTCTTGATAAAATCTTTCTAGAGTTTGTAAAGTTGTCTCCAAACTTTGATTTTGAAGTTTAGCAGCATAAATGATTTGACGAATACGTCCTTCAATTAAATCTTGAAAAGATTCTGACAAACCTGCTTCTGCCATAGTTCCTAAAGAGGTAATTGCACTTTGTAAATCTTCTGAAGTTAAACTTTCAAGCCGATGATAAAAAACACCCCACAACACATTTTGTCCTATGGCATAGCGAACTTCACCAGTTGATTCAAAATTAGCTGTTAACAATTGCTCAAACATCACTTGGGCTTCGCTTACTGGTGCAATAGGAGTCAACAAGCGTAACCACGAATGATTTTCTGATAAAATAACTAATAAGTTCAAGCGATCGCTTTTAACTTGCCATGTATCTTCATCATTGTGAGCGATCGCATCAGAATTGAACAATTGAGCAAGAATGACAGAAATTTCTTCAATTTTCATTATTAAAAAACAAGTCTTATTAATTAAAAATGTATACTGAAGTTTCGTCTAAACAATCTACATTTAGTCAGACTTTAGCGGTTTCCACGTTTTAGGACTACAGTAAACATTTAGATTTTTGTTGATAGTTGTTTGTTGGTCGCTACGCGTCCCTTCGGTGAGGTTGATTATTAATCTCTCATAATTAGTAATTACTAACTGATAACTGTTATAGATCTGATGATATGAATACTAACAATTTAGTTAATTGGGAATGGCTTTCTCAATTAGACTACCAAACTTATCTTTTCCATAGACGATGGATGCAACAGGCTCTTCAATTAGCTCATCAAGCAGGAAAACAAGGAGACGTACCTGTTGGTGCAGTTATTGTTGATAGTCAAGGAAATTCTATTGCTCAAGCAGCCAACCGCAAAGAAAGAAATCAAGATCCTACTGCTCATGCTGAAATTCTTGTTTTAGGTACTGCTGCTCGGGTCAAACAAAATTGGTATCTTAACGATTGCACTCTCTACGTTACCCTAGAACCTTGTCCTATGTGTATTGGAGCAATTATTCAAGCCAGAATCAATTTACTTGTATATGGTACTGATGACCCCAAAACTGGTGCAGTACGTACTGTAATTAATCTTCCTGATAGTGCTTGTTCTAATCACCGACTGAAAGTTTTAGCTGGCATTGAAGAATTTCATTGTCGTCAGCAACTACAAAATTGGTTTGCTAACAAAAGAAGCTAATCTAGCGGTTCTCAATTTTTAGAGCTACAGTTCATTTCCCTGGTTGTTGTCGATTGTTAATTGTTGATTATTTATTCCTCATAATTAGTAATTAGTAATAATCTAAACAGGTTTTTATGAATTTGCTTAAATTGGTAAACGTTGAATATTTTTATTACTGCCAATTATCACCATAATTAATCCTTGAGTAAGTTTTTGCTGAGGATCGGGATTGATCACAAATTTATCACCATTACTGACTGCTAAAGCAATCACTCCATAACGCCCTCTCAGTTCCAATTGGGCTAAAGTTTTGCCATGAAATTCTTCAGGAATTAAGATCTCAACAATACTATTTTCTGGGTCTAATTCAAAGCGTTCAAGAATAGCTGGTTTAGTTAAAGTCTGAGCTAAAGCACAACCAGCTTCATACTCAGGAAACACCACATGATCTGCACCAACTCTCTGTAATAATTTACCATGAATTTCTGAAGAAGCTTTAGCGACGACATAATTAACCCCAGCTTCTTTAACATTAAGAGTAGTAATAATACTTTCTTGAAGATAATTACCAATCGCAACAATCACCGTATCCATTTCAAAAATACCTGCTTCCTTTAATGACTCTGGTTCAGTCGAATCAAGTTGAATGGCATGGGAAGCAATCTTTTGTGTTAATGCTTGAGTAACAAGTTTTTCATCGATATCTGTACCTAAAACTTCATAACCCATTCGATGTAAAGAACTACAAACTGCTCTGCCAAAACGTCCTAATCCAATCACTGCAAATTGACGATTTTCTTTACGAAGATTATTCAAAAATTTGAGAGATTTTAAATTCACTCTTAACCTCGTTGATCTTTAATAATTTATTTTATTTTCTCCTGAGCATTTTCATTTGATTGCTTAACCAACCAATAAATTTTCTTCTGGGTAGTTTAAGGTAGTAGGGCGAGGATCTCCAATAATAGCTGCAATCAACAGTAAAATTCCTACTCTTCCTGCATACATTGTCATAATTAACATCAATTGAGATAACTTAGAAAGACTAGCAGTAATTCCCGTAGATAAACCTACAGTTGCAAAGGCGGAAACAACTTCAAACAAAATTGCAATTAAATCGATACTTCCATCTATTGAAGAAATAATAATAGTAATAAAGACAATAGATGCAGCAGAGCCAAATACCACTGCAACTGCTTTTAAAATTAGAGGATATGGAACTTCTCTTTGATATAAAATAACTTCATCTTTTCCTTCTAAAACTGAACGAGTACAATTAAATAAAATTCTTAAGGTTGTAGTTTTTATTCCTCCACCTGTCCCACTAGGACTTGCTCCGACAAACATTAAACCAATAGTTAAAAATAAACCTGCTGTAGTCATTTTTCCAATATCGATTGAATTAAACCCAGCAGTTCTAGTAGTGACAGACTGAAACCAAGCTGTCAAAAATCGACCTTGAATATCTAAATTTCCCAACGTGTTTTGATTGTCGAATTCGATCAACCAAAACCCAATAGTACCTAATATTAAAAGAATAAGTGTAGTGCTTGTAACTACTTTAAAATTGAGAGAAAAACAAAATTTTTCTTTACGTTTTTGGATTCGATTCAACAACCATATATACATTTCAATGATTACTTGATAGCCAATTCCACCAAAAATAATTAATCCAGGAATAACTAAATTAATTGTCCAAGAAGAAGCATATTGAATGAGATTATCAGGTAATAAACCAAAGCCAGCATTATTCCAAGCACTAATACTATGGAAAATTGCAAACCATAATCCTTGTGATAAGCCAAAATCTTTGGTGAAAATTGGCAACATTAAAAAAATCGCTGTAATTTCAAAAAGTAAAGTTGTGGCGATAATTGAACGAATTAAATTAGAGCTTCCTTGCAAAAAGGGGCGGTCAAAAGATTCTTGAATGGCAAACTTTTGTTTGAGGTCAAATTTTCTTCCGATTAATAAAATTAGAAAGGTAGTAATCGTCATATAACCTAAACCACCAATTTCGATTAACAGAGCAATAATTAATTGTCCCCAAAAGGAAAAATAACTTCCTGTATCGACTACGACTAAACCCGTAACACAAACCGCAGAAGTAGAGGTAAATAAAGCCACAATCGGATCGTTCCACTCACCATTACTGGTAGCAAAAGGCATCGTTAATAATAAAGTCCCAATAACTATAACGGCTAGGAACCCCAGACAAATAGTTCGAGCTATGGTCATAATCGATCAAAATTTTAGATACAAAAAAATGCTCTTTTTTGGAGCTTACCCTAGATTACAAGAATTTAATTATGTCTAGTTTTATTTTGAGTTGGATTGTTAACTTCAATTATCCATTGAACTAATTCTTGCCATTGCGGTGATTGAATTAGCGTATTGGTATCAAATTTTATGCCCCAGTTATGAGAAAATTGTGCAAAACTTTCAACCCAGTTCGTGACAGTCGCTATTGCAGAAAAGGGTCTATATTGCCAAGCTCGTTTAAGATAATCTGTCATTTCAACAGGATGATCTGTATAGTAGAGATACCAAGCAATCCATACTAATGTACCATAACGAACAGAATATTCCATTAGTCTAACTTTTTCTGGTAAATTAGGTTGAGCAAAAAAAGAGTCAATTACAGCACTAAGAGAACGAGCTTGTGGTAAGCCTTTGTGCATTGCACTTTGTTCATGTTGACGATAACAAACAGTAATTTTACGTAACCAAGCAGATTGACATCCTTTATAAGCTAGTCTTAAAACTAATTCTGTATCTTCAGCAGGAGGAAAACGAGCATCAAAACCACCTGCGTATTCTAACCATTTACGACGGAACATCATCGCACTAGGTAGAACTGGTTTCCATCGTAACCAGTTTTCAAGATTTAGTTGCGGAGTTTGTTCCCAAGGTTTAACATCTAATAACTTGTTGCCCACAGAATCAACTCTTTGCCAACCACTATGAACAATTCCTAAATCTGGTCTTTTATCAAATATCTCTGCTTGTGCTGCTAGTTTGCCTGGCAAAAAGTAATCGTCTGCATCTAAAAAAGCAATTAACTGTCCTTTAGCTGAAGAAATCCCATTATTTCTAGCTGCTGCTACTCCTTGATTGATTTGTTTTAGATAACGAATTTGATCGTGATAGGGTTGCAGAATTTCTTCTGTGCGATCGCTTGAACCGTCATCAATGACGATTATTTCATAACTACAATTTTGCTGCTGTAAGACACTATCTATTGCCTGACTGATATAGCGATCGCAATTGTAAGTAGGAATAATCACACTTACCTGGGGTTCAGCAATAGTAGCTTTCATAATTGCTCAAAATCAACGTTTATTTTGAAATAATATTTTGTTTAGCTAATTTCGATTAATAGCTAATTATCTTAGCTTTAATTGATAGTTTTTTGGACTAATCGATCATGAAAATGATTGGATTTATTTATTTTTTAAAATTAAAAGGCACATTGTCGCAAAAATTAAACGATTATATTTAAAAGTTTAACTATTATTTTTGTAACAATTATTATTCTGATTACTGGTTAGTTATAAAGTTAAAAAATGCGATTAAATTAGTCACTTTTTATCAAAAAAAATATTTTCAGTGAAATCAACTAAGTAAAATCAATTAAATAAAAATAACTAAGTAATAGTAACTAAACAAATAAGACTAAATTACCATCTTTATTTTTAACAAAATTTTTATATTTCAGCAAGTATCTTGAATTTATTAAACAAAAAAAACTTTAAATATCTAATTTTAAAATCTTCCAGCAAAAAATGGTTTATTTAAATAAAATTCTAATTATTTTTATTGTATTTTTATTGTAACTTTACATTAACTTAAATTTTTTATTTAGGAAATTAAGGAGTTAATCAAGTTGTCTACTAAGGCTAAGTATCTAGAAAATACTTACTTCTTGATGAAATTTATATTTTTAATAATTTAGTAATACTAAATAATACGTATAACTACATTTTAAACAAGTCAAAATACATAAATTATAATTAGTGACAAAAAAAATGTCGTAATCACGATAAAAAAAACCAAGCTTTTACTCTTGAAAATTTATTATGTGATTTGTATTACTAAAAAAAATATAGATTAATTTATCATTGCCAATAAGGGTTTTAGCTGCTTACAATAAGGCAGTGATTTAAGTCAAATCATAATCAAACAAGAGAGAGCGTTAATTATGTCAAGTATTCTTTCTAATTTTAGTACCACTCCATTAATAGAAATGACTAACTCCGATTTGGGTTTAGACATTGTTGGTAAACAGCTAAAAAGCAATGTATTTATTATTGAAGGTGATGGCGATGATTTTGTCATTGGTGGTCAAAAATTTGACTTGATTAAAACCGGTTTGGGAGACGATAATATCGCTGGCTTAGGTGGAGATGATAAACTTTTCGGTGGTGCTGGAAACGACACTATTAGAGGAGGAGTAGGTGACGATTATCTCAACGGTGGCGATGGAGATGATATTCTCATCGGTGGTGCTGGAGATGATGTGATCATCGGCGGTAAAGGTGCAGACATTATGAGTGGTGGCGCAGGTTCAGATATTTTTGAATTCTTCGCTGAAGATTTAACTTCAGGAGAAGTAGATAAAATTCTTGACTTTACTAAGGGAGAGGATTTAATTCGATTCAAGGGTATTGGTAGTGACGCTACTGTTCAATATGACAAAACCACTGGTAAAGTCTCAATTGATGGTCAAGATGTGATTTCTCTTGATAAAGGTTTAAATCTTAATGCAGAAGATACTGATAATAATGGCAATTGGGAACTTTTCTAATTGAATTACTTGGTAATTAATTGAATTTAAATCAGAACCCACGGCAGTTGTCGTGGGTTTGCTAATATGAGATATCTCATAGTCAATCTTTCCTCAGTTAAGCAACCTGCTAACGTCATTCGAGCAGGATGTGATCGATACTAGAAAATATTCAGATTGTTTCTATTGTTGAGAATATATATATGAGAGGAGAACTCTCGATTCAAACGATCAAATCTTATCTAAATCAAGGGCAGTGGAGTACTGTAATTGCAGTCTGCACAGAAGCTTTACAACATAATCCTAGTAGGCTTGAATTATACCCATTGTTAGGAAAAGCTTTTGCTCATCAAGGAAAATGGGATAATGCGATCGCAGCTTATCAACAAGTTCTCGATACCCAACTTGATCAAGCGGAAATTCATGCCGAACTTGGTCTTTTATATACTAAACAACACAAATTAGTTAAAGCAGCTTGGCATTATCAACAAGCTTTGACTTTGAAACCAGATTGGGATCAATTGCAATATAATCTAGCAGTTGTTTTGCATCAATTAGGAGATTGGCAAGGAGCAATTGCTGCTTATCGTCGGACGATTGCCCTTAAACCAGGTTATGCAGCAGTATATTTTAATTTAGGGGTACTGTATGATCAAAGAACGCAATTAACTGAAGCGATTGAAAATTATTATCAAGCAATTAAACTTCAACCGAACTACATTAAAGCCTACAGTAATTTAGGTAGTATCTTTGCCAAACAAAAAAAACTCAATGCAGCCATTGAAATTTATCAACAAGGATTAAAACTAGATCCGACTTGGGGAACGCTACATAACAATTTGGGACAAGTCTTCTGGTTTAATGAACAACCAGATCGTGCGCTAGCTAGTTTTGAAACTGCGGTAATAGTAGAACCAAATATGGCTTTGGCTCACCATAATCTCGGTAAATTATGGCAACAACAAGGAAATTTCAATAATGCGATCGCACATTATCAAAAAGTAATTGAATTAGAACCTAATAATATTTGGGCTTATAGTCATTGTGCTGACGCTTTGCTCACTCAAGGAAATTTACAATTAGCGGTTGATTATTTACGTAAAGCGATCGCTCTACAACCGATTTTTGTTAAAACCTATTGTCAAAGAGTTCAGTCTGTACAACCAAAGGATTTACTTGAACAAGCTAAATTTACTTGCGCTCGTTTTTTAGAAGCTTTACAACAAAAACTTGAGTATGAACAGGTTTATGAATTTTTCTGGCAAACTTATTTTTATTTAGGCGAAATTTTGTTTGAATATGGTGGAATCAAGCAAGCAGAAATTTATTTTCAACAAGCCTTACAAATTAAACCCCGAGAAGTGGAGTTATATCTGCGTTTAGGCAATTGTTTAGCCAAACAAAAAAAATTAGATGCAGCCATAACCATTTATCAAATGGGATTGACGCTACAACCCAATCATCCTCAAATTTGCTTTCAATTAGGCAAAATTCTGGAACGACAACAACAAGCAGAACAAGCGATCAGTTATTACGAAACTGTTTTGCAACAACAGCTAGATGAAAATGTAGAATCTTGGCAACAATTACCCAATCTCTTTCCTTCAGATCATAATTTAATTCAACTGCCTCAGCAAATTTATTATGATACTCAAGCTTGGATTAGAGATTGTGAATTAGATGACTTTAATTACGTCCAAGTGCCTTGGGAAGGTACAAAATCAATCAAAACTAATAAAGAAATTTCCCAACCAGAACTCATTAGTTTAACCGAACGAGAAGAACTTGAAGCTAATTGTGCTGGTGTCAATTGCTCGGTTTGTATGAGCAAATTAATTGAGCAGTTTAAACCAGTTCAAATCAGTCGAAATGCTTATCAGTGTTCTGAGTTAACCACAAGTATTGATACTCCTCAACCCTTTGTCGTTAATATCCCTGAAGCAAGAGCGTGGATTGCTCCCCAAAAAAATGAGTGGATCATCTGTAATGCGATAGCAGTAATGACTCCTGATGGTTATTTATTAGGAGATTTATCTCGTCATTATCCTTGGTTTTTACCTGGGTGTCCTTATCAAAAACGTCGTAGTCATACGATATTTAGTTTGGACGAAATGCCGACTTTAGAAAGTCTTGAGGGAACAGTTGTTTTACTCTCAGGTTTGGCTGGTCATGTTTATTATCATTGGATGATTGATATTCTTCCCAGAATAGAGATACTGCGACGCAGTGGCATAGACTTAAACCGAATCGATTGGTTTGTGGTTAATAATTTTGACCGACCCTTTCAAAGAGAAACGCTTAATTTACTTGGTATTCCCGCAGCAAAAATCATCCCAAGCGATCGCCATAGTTATTTACAAGCTCAAGAACTGATCGTACCTTCTTTTCCTGGTTATTTGGATTGGGTTCCTTTCGAGACTATTAAGTTTTTACGTCAGATTTTTTTACCTCAGATCGATCTAGCTCATCATCGTTATCCAGACTTAGTTTATATTAGTCGCGCTCAAGCACGTGGTCGACAAGTAATTAATGAAACGGAAGTTACTGATTTATTAAATCAATTAGGATTTAAAACAGTCTTTTTAGAAAAAATGTCTGTGTTGGAACAAGTTGCTTTATTTGCTCATGCGAAGGTGATTGTTTCGCCTCATGGTTCTAGTTTAACTAATTTAGTTTTTTGTAATCCTGGTGTAACAGTAGTTGAACTTTTCTCTCCTCATTATGTTAGAACAGATTACTGGATTATTAGCCAGCAACTACAACTCAAACACTACTATTCGATTGGAGATAGTTTTGATTGTTCTACTTTGAGGCACTTAATGTATCAGAATTCTCTTACCGAAGACATTCTTGTAAATTTAAGTTCTCTTAAATCAATTTTAAAAGTAGTTGGACTAATAAATTAAACAGAAATTATGGGCAAAATTAGCTTGGAATTAGCCCGATAAAAATATTTTTGAATCCTATTCCATCAAATCTTAAATTTTTGGTATTTGCTCCGTGAATCTTAACTATTTAACTCAAGCCATTGCTAACTGTGAAGCAATTCTCCATCAACAAGAATTTCAGGCTGAAACTTGGCAACAATCTTGTCGTGATTTAGGTAACCTGTTGCAAGGGTTAGGTCGATTTGATCAAGCGATTGTTTGGCATTCTCTAGCTTTAGAAAGTAAACCATCACTAGTTGAAGCTTATACTCACATTGGTCAGCTATATGTTCGCGAATCTCAATGGGAATCAGCAATTAATTGTTTGAAACAAGCTCTAAAATATCAACCCAATTCGGTACAACTTTATTCAACACTAGCTCAAATTTACAATCAGCTAGAAGAACCAGAAGCTGAAATGGAATGTTGGTATCAAGCAACTCAAATTAATCCTAATTTAGTCAATGCTGGAGGTTATCATAAATTAGCTAAAGCATTTTATCACAGAAATAAGCTCGATGAGGCAATTAACTGTTATCAACGAGCAATCGAGCAGAGTGAAGCTAGCGAAACGAGACAGAGTAACTTTGAGCCTCATTATGAACTAGCTGAAATTTGGCTTGAACAAAGAAAAATCAATCAAGCGGTTTCCTGTTATCAGCAGATTTTAGATCAAGATCCTAATCAAAGTCGCGCTCATCATAAACTGGGAACAATTTATCTTCGGCAACAACAATTTGAGGAAGCTATTACTGAATTTAGACAAACAATTCAAATTGAGCCTGAGTTTCCTGGAGGATATCGAGATTTAGTTAAAACCTTGATTCAATTTCAAAAATGGGATGAAGCGATCGCAACTTGTCATGCCATTATTAATTTAGTCGAGGAATATCCTTGGGTTTATGTGCAATTGGGTAACGCTTTAAGGGAAAAAGGACGCATTTCTGATGCGATCGCTAGTTTTCAAAAAGCCTGTGTTTTAAAAGGTTGGCAAGAATGTCGGCGTAAAGACTACAGCTTTACTCAAGATAATTTTAGTTATCGAATTTCTTTGTGGCAATCTTGTTTGCAATCTTTAGCTAATCAAGCAGACATTCAGGCATTAGAGATTGGTAGTCACCAAGGAATGTCGACTTGCTGGTTACTTGATCGAATTTTGACTCATTCTTCAGCTAAATTGACTTGTATTGATTCTAGCTTTGATCGCTATTTTGAAAACAATCTTGATAAAACTCAAGCACGAAGTAAAGTAACTCTAATGAAGGGAGAGATACAACAGTTACTTGCCACTCTGATTCCCAATACCTATGATGTAGTAAATCTTCAAGATCGATGTAAATTAACAACTCAAATCGAACAAGATGCTGCTTATATTTGGCAACTGCTGAAGGTGGAAGGAATTGCTATTTTCAATGATTATGGTTGGATCAATCCTACTAATCCCTCACAAAATCCCAAATTAGGTATTGATCGCTTTCTGGAGTCTATCAAAAATCAATGGGAAATTGTCAGTCATGCTCCCCAAATTTATCAATTAATTATTCAAAAAAAATATGAATGACAGCTTTAATTCGCTGGATTTCAAAGCGAATCTAACCACAACAATTGAACAATATCGGCAGTTAATTAAACTTAATCCTGAACGAGCGGAACTTCATGCCGATTTAGGTAGTTTATATGCTCGTCAACAAAATTGGCAAAAAGCGATCGCAGCTTATCAACAAGCAATTAAATTAAATCCTGATTTTGCTGGTGCTTATCGTAATTTAGCTAGAGTTTTAACTCAAACTGGTAATCAATCCAAAGCAGTGGAGCGTTGGTATCAAGCTTTACAGTTAGAACCGAATTGGGCAAAAGCCGAAAAACACTATTTGTTGGGAAATACACTGATTACTCATCAAAAAATTGGTAAAGCTGCTCAATGTTATCGTCAAGCAATTAAACTAAAACCTGACTTTCTGGCAGCATATCAACGTTTAGGAGAAATTTTAGCTAGTCAAGGAAAATATCGGCAATTAATTACTTTATTTCGTCAGGGAGTCAAATTTAATCCCGATAATCCCCAATTTCACTTTGGTTTGGGTAACATTTTAGCAGCCCAACAACAATGGGAACAAGCGGGTGCGCAATATCGTAAAACGATTGAATTGAACCAAAATTTTGCTGTCGCTTACTATAGTTGGGGTGTAGTTTTAACTCAACAACAAAAATGGCAGAAAGCGAGCGATAATTATCAAAAAGCGATCGCACTTCAACCAAACTATTGGGAAGCTTATCATCAACTCGGTAATGTTTTGAATCAGCTTCAGCAGTGGCAAGAAGCGATCGCAGCTTATCAAAATGTTGCTCAAATTAATCCTAGTTTTGTTCCTGTTTATTTACAGTTGGGCAAAATCTTTTGTCATCTTGAAGACTATCAATCTGCTTTAAATTCTTATCAAACCGCTTTAGAATATACTACTCAATCATCGACTTTAGAACAACAAGCAGTAGCTCTTTGTCAAGAAGCGATCGCGCAAATACCAAAACCTACGGCGAAAGATTATTATCAACTAGCTAAATTTTTTAGAGCTAAAAGTCATTTTAAAGCAGCTATTATTACTTATCAACAAGCTTTAAAGATCAATCCTCGTTTTCAATCGGCTTATATCGATCTACAATATACGCCTACCGATCCACAATTACTTGAAGAATTAATTCCTTTTTATCAAAATATTGTTAGCGAGCATCCCAATCTGGATGTTGCTTGGGGTAATCTAGGCGATGCTTTAAGCGAACAAGGTAGAATTTCTGAAGCAATTGATTCTTATCGCAGTAGCTCTTATCAGCGAGTAATTAAAATTTATCCTTCATTAGCTTCCTTTGATTGGCAACACAAAAAAGAACAAGGACCAAACTTTATTATTGCTGGTGCAGCAAAAGGAGGTACATCTTCACTTTATAACTATCTTAGTCATCATCCGCAAATTCTGCTACCTCATAAAAAAGAATTAGATTTTTTTTGGAAACATTATCAAAAAGGAACTGATTGGTATTTAGCTCATTTTCCCTCAATCAGCGATCAACCAGATTATCTTACTGGAGAAGCTACACCCAACTATATTCGTTTTCCTGTCGTCGCCGAAAGAATTTATCAATCTTTTCCTCAAGTTAAACTTATTTTTTTATTGCGT
Source organism: Stanieria cyanosphaera PCC 7437 (assembly GCF_000317575.1). NCBI lineage: Bacteria > Bacillati > Cyanobacteriota > Cyanophyceae > Pleurocapsales > Dermocarpellaceae > Stanieria > Stanieria cyanosphaera. Next base: position 2,449,992 of record NC_019748.1, read on the forward strand.
AATCCTGTTGAAAGAACAATATCTTGGCATTATCACAAAGTTAATCATGGTCAAATCAATAGTAGTTTAACAGACGCGATCGCACTCGAATTAAAACAATTAGAAAATCAGGATGTAGCTAAGTTAGCTCAGGCTGGTTATCGCAATCCTGATAATATTTTGGGTAGTCTTTATTTTTATCAACTCCAACCTTGGTTAGAATTGTTCAACCGAGAGCAATTATTAATTCTTCCCAGTGAAGACTTATATAATAATCCTGCTCAAGTCATGGAACAAGTTTTCAGTTTTTTAGATTTACCTAATCATCCAATTTCCAATTATCTTAAAGTTAATGCTGGTTCATACCAAAACAGCGACTCTCAATTAAAAAGTACTTTAACTAATTACTTTCAAGCTCATAATCGACAATTAGAAGAACATTTAGGTATCAAATTTAACTGGGATTAAACAGTAGAAAAATCAATAATTTATCGTAGTTTTCAATTTATTAGACTACATTTTTAAATCAGGTAAAAAGCGAAATAATAAGTTCTATTGAACTTAAAATCGTTGTAAATTTGAATCTTAATCAAGTACTTATCTATTGTTTGAGAAAATGTTAAAATACGCCTCCTTCTTATCAAAAAAATTTAGAATAAAAACTATATTTTGTAGGATTATATTTTAATCGATCACTCTTTTTTCAGCAAATTAATCAACTTCAATTCGCTAACCAATCTTGGAAACAATCTTGATTTAATTATTTACACTAAAAAACTATTAATCTATGTCAAATCAAAAGCCTTTCTCTAATCACAAAAAACAAGGTAAACAATTTAAAAAAGGAAGAGGTGCTTCAACGTCAAATGATGCTTCCAATCCTTTACCTAAAGCAGGTAGAGCAGGAGCAATTCAAACCAATTGGAAAACGATTGATTGGACACCCAAAAAACTACTAATCGCTTCAATTTTGATTGGCGCACCTTATTTAGCTGGAGTAATTGCCAGTTTGTCAGCAGGATTATTTGTGATTACGTTTATTTTGATTGGATTAGGAGGATTTGTTGGCATACTGTATGGAATTTTACGATGGCTTGAGCAAGCGGAGCTTTAAAAGAAAGTGCAAAATGATTTTTAAGTAATTAATATGTAGAACTGAAACACTTAAAAAACAAGCAAAACTTTGAGGATTTTTGATATTTTTATACCGAAAAAGTAATTCTGTGGATATCATAGGTTGAATATTAACTCCTCATTCAAAAGCGATCTCGCTCCCAGCGAAGCTGTCCGCTCTTGAAATAGTTCATCATAATTAAAAGAGACCGAATAATGGAAGCCAATCAAATATTTCAAAATCTTCAAGAAACTCAGTTTCTGCAAAAGCTTTCTTCCCACGACAAAATCATTTTTATTGGGGAAACAAACACAATTAATTATCTTCAAGATTTTTTTAAAAATAACAACGGCGAACAGAATAATTATTATTACAATTGGGACAATAAATTTAAACACGAATTATTGATTGAACCTCAACACTTAATCAATTGTCAAGCAATAGTAATTGCCTCAATTGATAATGAACATATAATTTTTGAAACTATTAAAAATCAAATTAATAATTTAAAGCTAAAAATTACAGTTTTGAGATTATTTACAGATATTTTTGTCAATTTGATGTCTGAGCAAAAATTACTACAAAGTTCTGATTATCAAGTTCAACTGCCACAAACAGCCTATGCAATTATAACCACTCCTCGTTCAGGTTCAAATTTTCTCTGTAGTATTTTAAATTCTACTAAAATTGCTGGATATCCTAAAGAACATTTAAGACAAGCTAGCGTAGTCATAGCAAAATCTTGTCAGTTTGATTATATTAGACTGTTAGAAATTCTCATGACTTATCAAGTAACACCCAACAGTGTATTTGGTACTAAATTTATCTCACATTTTTTAAAAGATTTTCAACAAACTCAATTTGATTTTGACAAAATATTTAAGCTAATTACTAAATATATTTATCTAGTCAGAAGAGATAAAATAGCTCAGGCTGTTTCTGTAGTTGTGGCACAAGCAACCAATGTTTGGCATATTGATAATTCTAACAGACAACTTGATTATCAAACTAAGTTACAAACTATTGATATTGATGATTATTTACTTGAAAAAGTTCATAGAAATTATCTTTCATTAGAAGAGGGAGAAAGATATTTAAATCAATTATTTGACAAATATCAAATTTCTCCTTTACGAATAGAATACGAACAGCTATTAGACAATAAAGCTGAACAAATACGTAAAATTTTTGATTATTTAAATATCAAATATTCTCAAGAACATCTAACTGATTTGCAATCTACTTTTAAAAAGACAGGTTCTAGTCTTTCCGAGCAAATTATTAGTAAATATCAAGAAAAGTATTTATTTAGTAAAATGGAAAAGCAATAGCTTTAAAATTTATTACTATAGCAAGCAAACTATAGTACGCGGACATCATAATCTTAAACTAAGGAAAAGGAAATGTCTTAATCTTTGCTTCAACTACTATAAATGGTCGAATTAATTTCTGTTTAGGTACTTAAAATCGCAGAACATTTCTTTAGATATTATTAAAAGTTTATAAATCTCAAGGTGTATTTGAAGAAAAACATAAGCGAACTGCGATCGCACTAAGCATAGTAGTTCTCACGCTCTATGAGGTACACTCGTTCGCTCTAGATTTTTGTTAATAGTTAATTGCTACTTTTTGCTTTATAACTAGTAACTGATAATGCTGTATCTTACCAGTACGAGAAACGCTATAGTATGACAAATTAATCGACCAGCACATTAAACTATTCAAGATTATTTTCTTGCTCAACCTTTAATGAGCGTCCTTTGAGTAAGATTACTTGAGTCGTTTTTGCTTGCTTTTTAGTAATTTGAGTAGCAAGATGTTTTGTATCAAAAGCTAATAAGTTTGATTTTTTTAATTGTTGATAACGGTTTGTTAAGGCACAAAGACTACACATATTGATCGCTTTTTTAATCTTTTTTGATGATATAAAAATTGTTGATAATATCGTGATCGAGTTGGTGAATTTCTACACTACTAAACCCAGCTTCTTCTAACATTGTCAAAGTTGTTTCTTCACCCCACATTGTTCCTAAACCCATGCCACCTACAGCTAAAGATACAGTCATACAATGCATACAAGAAATTGTATATAACCAAGGAGCTAAAGGATGATCAAGATTACCGCTTACATCACTTTTTGCACGAATATCTTGCATCAAATAAACTCCATCAGGACGTAGTGCTTGATAAATATTTTTTAGTACCAAATCTGGTCTAGCTTGATCGTGAACAGCATCAAAGGTAGTAATCAAATCGTATTTTTCTACTTCCTCAAAAATTGTAGCGTCTTTAACTTCAAACTGAATATTATTTAATCCTAACTGTGAGGCTTCTAGTTGAGCATTTGCGATCGCTTCTGAAGAAAAATCATAGCCTTTAAATTTACTGTTGGGAAAAAGTTTTGCCATTCTATTGAGTGCTTTTCCTCTACCACAACCTACATCTAATACTTCGATACCCTTTTCTAAAGCTTCAATTAGTCCAGGTACTAATGGTAAAACAGACTCAGTTAAGGCTGAAACGATAGTTTGCTCACTCTCTTCTGCCATAATCTCATGAAAACGCTTGAAAGCAGAATAGGGTACGCCTCCACCTTGATAAAAACAATCAACAATTTGATCTTCTACACTGCCAAGTTGAGCAATAAACTGAGAAACAATAGCAATGTTGTCGGGAGTAGCTTTTCTTGTCAAAAAGGCTGCGTGTTCTGGAGGGAAATAATAAATGCGATCGCTTTTGTTATAATCGACAAAACGACTTGTAACCATTGCACCTAACCACTCTCTAACATAACGTTCTTCCAAACCTGCTGCTTGGGCAATTTCTTCGCTAGTTGAAGGGGGTAGTTGTGCCATCGTATCAAATAAACCTGTCCGATGACCGATAGAAATCATTAAAGAAATTGCACCACTGTTGAGGATATTCAGCAAACCTTCAACAAAAGCTTCTGCTTTAGTGGGATTGAATTCTGTAATAGTTGTCATATAAAATTCGATGATCGCTAATTGATTTACTTCATTCAAATTAAAAAGCGATCGGGAAAAAGTAGGGATAATAGTAATCAGTTATCAGTAGAGACGCGACACGTTCCGTCTTTACACCAGTTATAAAAATAAAAAATTTGTTCTCTAGATCTTCTCTATTTACTATTTATATATTACGTATCGATAAAATAATCAATCATGGTTGTGAAAGAACCGATCACAATAGATTTTTCTCAAGATCGAACCCAAACGATCGCAGCACTTAAACAAGTTTTACCTCAATCATCTCTGCTTTCGAGTTACGATACTGATTGGGATGGAATTTACTGTTTTTATGACAACTATGCAAATCCTGGAAAAAGTCGAGAAGCTGTTAGTCCTCAATATAATCTTCTGATTTTTACTGAAAATCCCAAACCTATCGATGCAATTCGCAAATTAGATGGAACTCTCAAAAAAGAAGCAGTCAAACCTGGAGACGTAGTTATAATTCCCTCTGGGGTTAGCCATCAAGCTGAGTGGTTTGATCCTGGTGGTTTTATTATATTGGGTTTTGAATCAAAAGTCTTAAATTACACGTTGTTTGAAACAATTGATCCAGACCAAGTAGAAATTGTACCTAATTTTGCTCAACCAGATCCTTTAATTTATCAATTAGGATTAAAACTTAAAACTGAATTAGAATCTGGTGGTTTGGGTAGTCGTCTTTATGCAGATGCGATCGCAAGTTTATTGTCAGTACATCTATTAAAACATTACTCAAATCAAATACCTCAAATCAAACATTATAGCGATGGTTTACCTCAATATAAACTTAAACAAGTCTGCGAATATATTGATGCTAATTTAAATCGCTCTTTAGGATTAAATGAACTGGCACAATTAGTACAAATGAGTCCTAGTTATTTTTCCCGTTTATTTAAACAATCTACAGGTTATGCACCTCATCAATATTTAATTCGTTGTCGAGTCAAACGCGCTAAAGAATTATTAAGTCAAAAAAAATTTACTATTGCTGAAATATCTTATCAAGTTGGTTTTGCTAATCAAGGACATCTTAATTATCACTTCAAAAGAATTACAGGAATAACTCCTAAAGCAATGCAGACACAAATGTCTAAAAAATTAGTTATCCCTCATTCTATCTAAAAACATTTTTCAGTTAACTATCAATAATCAACCATTAACAATGGTCATAAAATTAGTTATCAAATACACCTAAAACTTAAGTTTCAATTTTTCCCATATTTTTGCCCAAAGATTTTCTATCCACAGCATAATCAAATCCAACCACTCTAAAAGTCGTTCAAGAGGATGTTTAACATAACCAACAGTAGTAGCATCAGTTTCTAACCATTCTGGTGCGGTTTCTATTTGTTGATTTTGAGAATTATAAACATTAGGAATCATCTCTCCTACTTTATTAGTAATATCACCTGAAGCAATAGATTGATTTTTGCTAGTAATAATTTGCTTTGATTTATTTGGATTCACTCTCAAAGCTTGAGATGATTTTTGTCGTTTAAAATTAAGTGAAACTTGAGTCTTAGATGGTTGTTTGAATTTTTTTGATTTTGATGTAGCAGAAACTGCTGGTAATTTTTTTAAATTTGGATTACTAGTTGATGTTAGTGATTGAGTATCTTGAGAGGTATTATGTTTTTCTATTTCTTTACTTGTCCAATTATCCTGAGCATCAGTTATTGATTCTATACTACTAAACAGATCTTCCCACAATAACCAAGGATCTTCCACAGAAACAGACTCGTTTAATAAGTTATTAGATTGCTGAGATGAAGCAATGTTTTTATTCTTTAAAACCTCAGAACGAGAAGATTGATTAAAAGAATGCTTTGCTTGGTTATCTTTGAAAAAATAATCAATTGCTGCTCGAATTAAAACATCAATTTGAAAAGGATCTTCTGATTCAAGTAGTTCTGGATTTTGCTGGTAATTTTGAACAGATTTTTTGATTTCGTTAGTAGAATTACTTTGATTTAAATTTAATTTAGATAGCCAATTCTGTTGTAAATCATGAAAAACATGAGATGGCTTTGTTAAGGGTTTATTTTCTAAATTGGCAATAGCTGAATCTACAGAATTTAATAATTTGCTCACAAGTAAATCTTCTTCTGAAGCAAGATTAGCTTGAGGTAAAGAATTAGGAGTAAGTTGAGATTCATCAAAAAGATTAGTGGTAACGGCAATGGGGCTAGTTTGTACCCAATTAATTAAATTCCAAAACCAACGAACTGGTGGTGATAAATTGGGATTATGCTGAGAAAAATCAGGTAAAGCTGATAGAAATTTTTGAGTGGTATTCTGAAACAAAGACCTTTTATTGAATTGTCCTTTACCAAATTTGTGAACAATATAACTTGTAATTTGCTCTTGTTGTTGAAGATTGAGAATATCTAAAATTTGATTATTACTATCAACCAAAACTAAATTATGAGAGTCTAGTAAGCTAGCTACTCCTTGAATAGCGGTCTCGCCGTTGGCGAGGCACTTCGCGATCGCTTTAGTCGGATTTTTTTGATGACTCAGTTTAGCTTTGAAAATTTCGATAGTAGCTGTAATCTTCTGTAGAACATTGTTTTGTCCATCAAAGCTTAGTTGTGATTCTGAGCGCAACAAGCTAATTGCTTGGGAATTAGAATTTACTCGCTCAACTGTTTGTTCTGTGATCAATAAAGGCTCAACTGCTTTTAAAATCTGTTCAATTGGCTGATCTGTTGATTGAGTAGATAAAGCGGAAGAGTCTAACTCACCAGGCGTAAGATATTTGCTTGGTTGTGCCTTTTGCTCTAATTGTTGTCTTGTCGAGCGTCCAGCTTGTACCATCAAATAAACTGGATAAAGCAAAATTTGTACGCCAAATTCCGTTGCTATTTTAAGCTGTCTTACTGTTTTACCAATTTCACCACCTAAACGGATTGATTGACGATTGAGAAAATTAAATAAACGACTTTTATAACGCTCTGTGGAGGAAGAAGACATGGATAAAACCATTGAACCAATTCTTTAATATTATCCATACATAACCAAGATATTGGGGATAAATAGTTTGTAAATTGTAAATAAATAAAAACCTCAAGGAGCAATTATCAAATCTTTTAACAAAAATTTACCCGAAATGAACAAACTAAGCTTAGGAGCGCGCTTATTTTTGTCCCATTTAATCGTAATGATTGTGGGTTTAGCTAGCTTTGTTCTCATTGCTAAGGTTTCTTCACCCAGAATGTTTATTGTACGTCTCGAACAACTTGAAAAAAGAGGCATTTTTACTGTACATTCGGCCCGCACTTATTTAGTAGAAAACTTTCATAATGCTTGGAATCGTGGTGCGTTTTGGTCATTAATTGTTGGGGGTTCTACTGCTGGAGGATTAAGTTATTTAGCCTCCAAAAGGATTATGCGCCCTCTCAAACAGATGAAAGATATTACTTACAACTTTGCAGCAGGAAACCTCGATCAAAGAATGCCAGAAAGTGAAATTCCAGAGTTAAATCAACTTGGAGTTAGTTTCAATTCTATGGCTAGCAGCATCGAAGATGTAGAAAAACGTCGACGGGAACTGATTAGTGATTTGACTCATGAATTACGTACCCCTCTAACAGTAGTACGGGGCTATCTAGAAGAATTAGCCGATGGAAGAGTTGAACCATCACCAGAAATTTATTCACGTTTAGTTAGAGAAACTAGAAGATTAGAGCGATTAATCCACGATTTACAAGAACTTTCTAAAGCAGAGGCTGGTTATCTATCAATTAACGCCAAAAAAATTAATATACGTCCTTTAATAGTATCTTTGGTAGGTCGATTTGCCGATCAACTCTTAGAAGAAGGACCTGTTCTCAAATTGGATTGTCCAGCCGAATTACCACCAGTTTTAGCAGATCTTGACCGAACTGAACAAATTTTAGTTAATTTACTTGGTAATGCAATTAGATATACTGAACAAGGATCGATAACGGTCAAAGCTTGGAAAGATAATCGTCAACTTTGGATTGCGATAATTGATACAGGCGTTGGTATTGCTCAAGAAGATTTGCCCTTTGTTTTTGAACGTTTTTGGCGTGCCGATCGCTCTCGTGCTAGTTATTCTGGTGGCACAGGGATTGGACTGGCTATTACTCGTCGTTTAGTAGAGTTACAAGGTGGCAAAATTGAGGTAGAAAGTGAAGTGGGGCAAGGAAGTACTTTTCGTTTTTGTCTTCCCATTGCCTAGTAAGTCTTTTTAGAAAATTCTATCGATCCTGAATAATTAGCCTCAAATCCTTTTAAGATAATTTAGTTTCTTAAGCTTCGTTGGAGGGATTAATTCGTGGAAATGTTGCCAGAAAATTTACAGCATTTAAAAGATCGAGTTGCACTGGTTACGGGTGCATCGCGAGGAATTGGCAAAGCAACTGCTTTAGCTTTGGCGATAGAAGGTGCAAAAGTAGTAGTCAATTATGCTAGTTCTAGCAAAGCTGCTGAGGAAGTAGTCAAAGAAATTATTGAAGCTGGCGGTGAAGCAGTTGCTTTAGGCGCGGATGTTTCTCAAGTAGAACAAGTAGATCATCTTATTAAGCAAACTTTAGATAAGTTTGGACGCATTGATATTTTAGTGAACAATGCAGGTATTACTAAAGATACCCTGTTGCTGCGGATGAAACCAGAAGAATGGCAAGCGGTAATCGATCTCAATCTGACTGGGGTTTTTCTCTGTACTCGCGCTGTCAGTAAAATTATGCTGAAACAAAAGACAGGTAGAATTATCAATATTACTTCTGTAGCAGGACAAATGGGTAATCCTGGTCAGGCTAATTATAGTGCAGCTAAAGCAGGGGTGATTGGTTTTACTAAAACTGTTGCCAAAGAGTTAGCCACTCGTGGAGTTACGGTTAATGCAGTTGCGCCTGGGTTTATTGAAACTGATATGACAAGTGGTCTTAAATCTGATGATATTATTAAGTTTATACCCCTTGGTCGTTATGGAAAACCAGAAGAAATTGCAGGGATGATTCGTTTTTTAGCAGCCGATCCTGCTGCTGCTTATATTACAGGACAAGTCTTTAATGTTGATGGCGGGATGGTAATGGCTTAAGCAATCAACTATCTTGTAGGGTTTGGCAATGCCAAATCCTGATCGATTAAGATTTAACGACGAGCAAAACCTACTGTTCTAATGACCATACCAGCAGAGATCAGGGTAGAAAATTCGTCTACTCTTTGTTGTTGACCTAATCTAGCAGGATGATGATAAATTTCATTTAAACTAAGAGTAATTACAATCGCGATCGCAGCAGTTAAACTTAAGTTACGTACAAAAGAAGTATCTTTTTTGAGTATTAATATTTCTTGCCACAGTTGATTTAACATTGTTTGTTTCCTTCTCTTCTTACCTCTAAACTTAGATACGATTTAAAAGTTGCTCGGATGCAACTATTAGATAAATAAAAGAGAAATGGTTTCATGAACAAACTATTAATTACAGGAGTAAGTGGTTTTTTGGGTTGGAATATTTATCAACTGGCAAAAAGTCAATGGCAAGTATATGGCACTTGTTATAGCCATTATAATTTATATTCTCAACAGAACATTATCAAAACTGACCTCACTGATTTGGTTGCTCTCAAAAACTTATTTAAAACAATCGATCCTAGTGCAGTTATTCATACCGCAGCAGCTTCTAAACCAAATTTTTGTCAAACTAATCCGATTGAATCTTATGAAATTAACGTTACTGCTTCAATGAACTTGGCGCATCTATGTGCTGAATATCAAATTCCTTGTATTTTTACTTCTACAGATTTAGTTTTTGATGGTCAAAATCCACCTTACTCAGAAACCGATCCTGTTTCTCCTATTTCTTACTATGGAGAACAAAAGGTAGTAGCCGAACAACAAATGCTGGAGATTTATCCTGCCACAGCAGTTTGTCGAATGCCTTTGATGTTTGGGATGCCTTCTCCTACAGCTAATAGTTTTATTCAAGGTTTTATTGACAATCTTCAAACAGGAAAAGAATTAAATTTATTTATCGACGAATTCCGTACCCCTGTAAGCGGTACTATGGCTGCACAAGGATTATTACTTGCCTTAGAGCAACAAGTTTCAGGTTTATTACATTTGGGAGGAAAAGAAAGAATCTCCCGTTACCAATTTGGTTTGTTATTAGCAGAAACAATGGGATTTTCTACCGATTTAATTAAACCTTGTCGCCAAAAAGATGTAGTAATGGCTGCACCACGATCGCCTGATACTTCTCTTCATAGTAGTAAAGCTTTTGCTCTTGGTTATCAACCACTTTCTCTTAAAGAGCAATTATCTTTAATCCCTAACTCTGGTGGGAATAAATAATACGCCAGCCCATAATTAACGCTAAAATTACCGACGGTAAACAGACAATGATTAAACTTAAGGATACTGTGGGAGTTAACGATAACTGAGAACCACCATACTTAATTAAAACTGAGAGTAGGGTAGACGCGATCGCGACTTTAATAATAAAACTCAATGAATTATTCATGAAATAATAATTTACTTAACTTTTTGGCGGATATAGTTGATCAATTGATTGACTTGTTTTTTCAATTGTTCCATTTCTAAATCCATTTTCTTGATTTGAGTTTTGAGAGACTCAATTTCGGCAGCCATAGACACAGTATCGGTATTGACGACTCCTGTTGTTTTATGATCCGATGAATCAAAATGTTGAGGCTGTTTTTTCGCCTTCATCATTGCTTCTCGAATGGCATCAACAAGCTGTTTTTGATCGAAAGGTTTTTCTACAAAAGAAAAATATTCAAAAGGTTCAGGAAGTTTGTCTGTGACTTCTTCTTTACGCCCAGACATTAAAACTAGAGGAATATTTCTTAAATGTTGTTGTTTTTGAATCTCTTGATAAACTTCCCATCCACTCATTTTTGGTAACAGGAAATCTAACATAATTAGGTTGGGATTTTCCGAACGAATTAAGTTATATCCCTCCAAGCCATCTTTGGCTTCAATTACTTCAAAGTTACCTACAGGTAACATATCTTTAACACGCATTCTAATAACTTTACTGTCATCAATTACCAAAATCTTATGAGTCGGCACGGTTCACTCCTTGCACAGGAAATTTACTAGACTTAATCTATATAAATATTTTTATATTGTTAGAGTTCCCCTATCCCAACTCAAAATAACAACTGAGAGTCAAATTCTCAGTCCTGATTTGGGATTGAATATTTTTGTTAGGTTGAGATAATCGATGGATCGCATTCAAGACTTTCATGGGACTAAACTAGAATCATCTACAGATACAATTAATTTACCGAAATGGCTGAAACGCTCGATTGGTAAAGCAAGTGATATTTCTACTGTACAACGAATCATCAAACAAAGAAGTATTCATACTATTTGTGAAGAAGGAAGATGTCCAAATCGAGGGGAATGTTACGCTAATAAAACAGCGACTTTTTTGTTGATGGGCCCAACGTGTACACGAGCTTGTGCTTTTTGTCAAGTAGATAAGGGTCACTCCCCGATGAGTTTAGACCCAGAAGAACCGATTAAAGTAGCTGAAGCTGTTAGTTTGCTTGGTTTACGTTATGTAGTCCTTACTTCAGTTGCTAGAGATGATTTACCTGATGGTGGTGCAAGTTGGTTTGTCAAGGTAATGAATGCTATTCGGGAAAATAATTCTGAGACTCAAATTGAAGTTTTAACTCCCGATTTTTGGAGTGGCAAACAAGGAATCGCTAGTCAACAGGAAAGAATTGCGACAGTGGTAGCTGCTAAACCAGCTTGTTATAATCACAATCTTGAAACAGTAAAACGCTTACAAGCACCAGTGAGAAGAGGAGCTAAATATGAACGCTCTCTTAATGTGTTACGTTCAGTCAAAGAATGCGATCTCACTATTGCTACTAAATCTGGTTTAATGTTGGGATTGGGAGAGACAGAAGCAGAAATTATTGAAACCATGCAAGATTTGCGTTCGGTTGGATGCGATCGCTTGACGATTGGTCAGTATATGCGTCCTTCTTTAGAACATTTACCCGTACAAAAATATTGGACTCCAGCCGAATTTGAGCATTTGGGCGAAATTGCTCGTTCTCTTGGCTTTTCTCATGTTCGTTCTGCCCCTTTGGTAAGAAGTTCTTATCATGCAGGAGAAGAAGACAATCAACAGTGACCAGTTATCAGTTACCAGTTACCAGTTACCAGTTACCAGTTATCAGTTATCAGTTACCAGTTACCAGTTACCAGTGTTAATTGTGACTCACTCCTTGTCTCCTCCCCTTTCTTTTTCTCAATCAGCAAACTAGGTGTTGATCGGCTTACTATGGCAAAATTTTATTCTCAGTTAACTGAAGAACTACAGGCTTTTATTGCAGCACAAAAAATCTTTTTCACCGCGACTGCACCCACTACAGGAAGAATTAATTTATCACCTAAAGGTATCGATACTTTTCGTTGTCTTGATGCTACAACAGTAGCTTACCTAGATTTAACGGGAAGTGGTAATGAAACTGCTGCCCATTTACAGGAAAATGGACGAATCACGATTATGTTTTGCAGTTTTGATGAACAACCTTTGATTTTGCGTCTTTATGGCATGGGAAAGACAATCAAACCTAGAGATAGGCAATGGCAAGAATTATCTTTGTTATTTCCGCGTCTACCTGGAGAACGCCAAATTGTCATTTTGAATATTGAATCAATCCAAACTTCCTGTGGTTATGGTGTTCCTCTGTATGAATTTAAACAAGAAAGACAAACTGTGATTAACTGGGCAAAACATAAAGGAGAAGAAAAAATCAAGCAATATTGGCAGGAAAAAAATCAACAAAGTATTGACGGACTACCAACTAATTTGCTTACTGAAATAGAGGTTAATAAATAGTGGTTGTACGATTTGGCAGAGAGATTTGCGGTAATCTTGAAACGGCAGAGTCAAGAGAATGGTTGGTTACGAATGGCATTGGTGGTTTTGCTGCTGGTACGATCGCAGGAATGTTAACTAGACGCTATCATGGTTTATTAATTGCAGCACTTCAACCTCCTTTAGGTAGGACTTTATTAGTTAGCAAGTTAGAAGAAACGGCAAATTATCAAGGACAATCTTATTCTTTATCTACTAATCGTTGGACTGATGGTAGTATCGATCCTCAAGGTTATTTACATCTCGAAAGTTTTCATTTAGAAGGAACTATTCTTGTTTGGCAATATGCTTGTGCTGATGCTTTATTAGAAAAAAAAATCTGGATGCAGCAGGGACAAAATACTACTTACATTCAATATCATTTGGTGCGTGGTACTGAACCCTTAAAACTTAATCTCAAAGCGTTAATTAATTGTCGAGATTTCCATGGCATTACTCAAACAGACGATAAACAGATTAGCATCCGTAAGATTGAAAGAGGAGTCTGTGTTAACATCCAGAGTTTACCTTTATATTTATTTGCTACCCAAGGCAATATCTATATTGAAGACAATTGGTATTATGGTTTCGATCTAGCAGTAGAGAGATATCGCGGTTTAAGTGATTACGAAAATCATTTTCATGCTGCTACTTTTAATAATGTTGTTTTAGAACCTAATCAATCAATCACGATCATAGCTTCCACTGAAGCAAATCCTAACTTGGATGCACAAACAGCTTTGGCAAATCGTCGTACTTATGAAGAAAACTTATTAAAACAATTTCCTCATCTCACTGCACCCGACTGGATCAAACAGTTAGTTTTAGCTGCCGATCAATTTATTGTCTCTCGTACTTTACCTAATGAACCCGATGGTAAAACTATTATTGCGGGATATCCTTGGTTTGGAGATTGGGGTAGAGATACGATGATTAGTTTAACAGGATTAACTCTAGCCACAGGTCGTTCTGCACTAGCACGCCCAATTTTACGTACCTTTGCTTATTATTTAGACCGGGGGATGTTACCTAATGTGTTTCCAGATCAAGGTGAAACTCCTTACTACAATACAGTAGATGCTACTCTTTGGTATTTTGAAGCGATTCGTGCTTATTATGAACAGACGAAAGATGATGAGTTATTAACAGAACTATTTCCCAAATTAGCAGAGATGATTGACTGGCATAAACAAGGCACTCGCTACAATATTGCGATCGATCCTAATGATGGTTTACTTTATGCAGGAGAAGAAGGAGTTCAACTTACTTGGATGGATGCCAAAGTTAACAATTGGGTAGTAACTCCTCGAATCGGTAAACCTGTTGAAGTAAATGCTCTTTGGTACAATGCTTTAACAATAATGCAGCAATTTGCCCAATATTTAGGTAAATCTGAGCAAAAATACACCCAAATGGCAGCACAAACGGCAAAAGGTTTTCAACGTTTTTGGTGTCAGGCAAAAAGTTGTTGTTATGATGTTCTAGACTCTCCACAAGGAAATGATGCTTCTGTACGACCAAATCAAATTTTTGCTGTGTCTTTACCCGCAAATACTCAAATTTCACCTCTTTTGACCAAAGAACAACAAAAAGCCGTAGTTGATACTTGCGCTAGATTATTGCTTACTTCTCACGGATTGCGATCGCTTTCCCCTCATCATGCTGATTATCAAGGACATTATGGTGGCGGAGTAGTACAACGAGATGGAAGTTATCATCAAGGTACAGTTTGGGGATGGCTGATAGGTGCATTTGTCCAAGCACATTTAAAAGTTTATCAAAATCCTGCGGTTGCTAGCACTTTTTTACAACCAATGGCAAATCATTTACAAGCTGCTTGTGTTGGTAATCTTAGTGAAATTTTTGATGGCGATCCGCCTTTTACTTCTAGAGGTGCATTTGCCCAAGCTTGGACAGTAGCAGAAGTTTTAAGAGTCTGGGTTTTACTGAATCAAGATTAAATTTTTTCCTTAAATTATCATAAGTAGGGACAATTCATGAATTACCCCTACAACTTTTAACTTTATAAACACTTGTGAGACAAAAACAATTAAGTTGGTGGCAAGGATTAGGAATAATCGCAATAATTTGGTTAGCAGGAGCAATATGCGATCGCATTTGGTTTGCTTTGGATCATTCTGTACCTGCTTGGGATCAAGCTGATTATCTCAATGGTGCGTTAAATTATTGGCACGCTCTAAAAAATCCGCAATGGTTTGATGCTGATTGGTGGCGGAGTTTTTGGTTAATATCTAATAAAATTCCCCCTCTTCATTATATTTTGACTGTTCCATTTCTTAATGTTTTTGGAACAAGTGAAGATGCATCCGCTTTAATTATGCTGTTTTATAGTGCGATTTTGTTGCTTTCTGTGTATGGGTTGGGAGTAATTTTATTTGATGTTTCGGTAGGATTATGGGCAGCAGGATTGTGTCAATTATTACCAGGTTTATATTATTATCGTCTCGAATTTTTATTAGATTATCCTCTTGCTACGATTGTAACTTTAAGTTTTTATTTAATAACTCTTTGGCATATTTATAGTCAAGCAAAAGTTAATCAAATCAGAAGTTGGTTATTTGCTTTATTATTTGGAATTGCCTTTGGTTTATCTATTTTACTGAAACAAACGGCACTGTTTTTTTTATTCTTTCCTTTAGTTTGGATATTTATTAGCTGTATCAAAAACCAACAATGGTTAAAACTAGGTCAATTTTTAATTGCGATCGCTACAGGAATTTTAATTTGTTTTCCTTGGTATCGAACCAATTGGTTATTAATTCTAACTTCAGGAAAAAGAGCAACTTTAGATTCTGCTATTGCTGAAGGAGATCCAGCTTTAAATACTATTGATGCTTGGACATATTACGGTGAAATTTTGCCTTATTTACTTTCTTGGCATTTGTTGTTAATTCCAATCGGAGGGTTGATTTTATATGGAATTTTTAAAGGTAAATTATATCCAAATCAAACCAATAATTTCTTATCTACTCTTTCCCCTAATTTTAAATGGAGATGGTTAACTCTTTTTCTGTTAGGTGGTTATTTACTTGCTTCTCTAAATATTAATAAAGATGCTCGTTATATTTTACCTTTGTTGCCAGTTTTATCTTTAGTTTTAGCGGTCGGTTTATTATCTTATCAAGGACGCTGGCGAATCTACTTACGTTGGGCAACAATTATTTTAGCCATCTTATTATTTTTAGCAAATCTCTTTCCTATCGGTGGAAAATTTATTACCACTAAACTAAGTCCAAATGTTCAACATTATCCTTATCTCGGACAACCCTATCCTCATCAAGAAGTTATTCAAGAAATTATTAAAATATCTCCTTATCTTCGTTCAACTTTAGGTGTTTTACCTTCTACGCTAGAAATTAATCAACACAACTTTTCTTTTTATGGAGGACAAAAAAACTTTCAAGTAGTTGGTCGTCAAGTAGGAATAAAAGATAATGAAATAGAACAAGATGCGCGATCGCTTAATTGGTTTATTACTAAAACTGGCGATCAAGGTTCAGTACCAGAGCCTCAAGCAACTATTACTAAATTAATAGAAACTGATTCAGATTTTCAACTGCAAAAAACTTGGCAACTTCCCGATCAAAGTAATCTCAAACTTTATCAGCGCAGACAACCTTTAGTCACAGTTGCAACTAGCGAAATCAATCAAAATCAAGTCAAACTAGAGCGAATTATTGTTCCAGAAGTAGCACCTCCAGGTAAACCAATTTCTGTTACTTATCAATGGTCTGGAAATTGGCAAGAATTACAACAGGGAATAGTATTATTAACCTGGACACTCGCTCAAAATAATCCTTTTCAAAATTCATTTTGGTTACATGATCATAGTATTGGAATGGGCGCATTAGATAATAGTAATCTAAGCATTCAATTACAAAATCAGACTTATCAAGTGATTGAAAATACAGCAATGCTTCCTCCTCCAGACTTAGAGTTAGGAAACTATCAATTAAAGGCAACTTATCTCAACCGTCAAACAGGAAAAACTTATCCTCTTGCTGTTCCTTCATTTAATCTTACTATTGATCCAAAAGCACCAATAAATCCTGCACCCGAATTAGATTTAGTAACTCAATTACGAACGATTGCCCCAAACATGGTTAATGGTGTATCAGGATTAGAACCTATTTTTACTCAAACTGCTCGTATTAATCAATATGATGCCAAACAAGATTATCTTAAACAAGCAGAAATAGCCTTATCTTATCGTTTACAACACAACAAAGTAGACCAACAACAAAAAGGAAATTGGTTATATACAGTAGCATTGTCAAGAGTACTACAACAAGATGTAACAGGTGCAATTAATAGTTTTCAACAAGCCATTCAATTAGATTCTCAAAACCCTCACAATTATGCTTATTTAGCTTTTGTGTATCTCTATGATTGGCAACCAAAATTAGCTCAAAAAAATCTAGATACAGCATTAAAAATTAACCCCAATATTCCAGAACTAAAAACTCTTAGTGGAATAGCTGCATTAATGCAAGGAAATGTATTAAAAGCGTGGCATTTACTTCAACCAATAATTAACAAATAATAGTAATTCTGTTATCAGTGACCAGTAACCAATCAACTATCAATAAATCAATCAATGCAACAACAAATAACCAAAAAACAACTACGCAAAAAAATATTAGAACAAAGAAAATCGCTAACTAAATCAGAATGGCAAACCAAAAGCGATCGCATTTGTAAACAATTACAATCTTCTTCATTATTTAATCAAGCTGAAACTGTTCTTGCCTATTTTAGTATTCATCAAGAACCCGATCTCAGTCCTTTATTTACTATTAATAAAAAATGGGGTTTTCCTCGCTGTGTCAATCAACTTTTAGTTTGGCATTCCTGGCAGTTAGGAGAACAACTACAACAAGGACTTTATAACATTCAAGAACCATTAATTAATGCACCTTTAATTCAACCTCAAGCAGTAGATTTAATTCTTGTTCCTACTGTTGCTTGTGACGCACAAAAATATCGTTTAGGTTATGGCGGTGGTTTTTATGACCGAATGTTAAGTGATCAGCAATGGCAAAATAAAACTACAATTGGAATTGTCTTTGATTTCGCTTATTTACCTCAATTACCTATCGATCCTTGGGATATCAAACTTGATTATATTTGTACAGAAACAGGTCTTTATTAAGCAAATATACTCAGATCAATATTGAATAAATCTTACTTTCATTTAAGCTTTGTTACAAAAATAAAAATTAATCTTTAAAAATAAAGCTGATTTTGCTAATTTAAGCAAATTATAAAAATATAAATTTAGTATTCAGATTCTTTATTAAAACTTGTACAAATTAACTAATATCTTAACTATGAAACATTTTCATGACGAATGGATACAGGAATGGTGCGATCAAAACGGTTGGACAGATTTATTTAGAGAACGTTGTAATCATTATTGGGCATTTCCACCAGGGGCAGTAATGCCAGAACCAATTCCCAATAAAGTATTAAGATTAATTAAGGCAGAAAAAGGACTAAGTTCAGACGAACAAATCTGGCTAACCACCGCAATAGTTGTTAGTGCGATCGCATTAATTTCCACTTATTTATTCATGTCTCCGATGCCGATTGTCTTAGCTTTTGCCTTTGATGCGATTACTGTTGGTCAATTAGAAGTAGAAGGAATCTAAACTTCAATCAACAGTCAACAGTTGGTCGATGAATTGATAAATGATGACCAATAACTGATAATTATTCATTGATAACTGGCAAATCAGAACTGTTAACTAATGAAGCTGCCTGCTAATAGTCGTTTACAATTCACCACTGGTCTCAACATTTGTCGTGTTTTAAATGGAATGTGGCAAATGTCTGGCTATCACGGACGAATCAATCCCCCCCAAGCAATACAAAGTATGTTTCAGTATTACGATGCTGGTTATACTACATGGGATCTAGCTGATCATTATGGGCCAGCAGAAGATTTTATTGGTGAATTTCGTCGTCAATTAAAAAATTCTCGCGGACAAGAAGCCTTATCAAATCTCCAGGCTTTTACCAAATGGGTACCTAAACCAATTCCCATGACTAAACAGTTGGTAGCAGATAATATTAATATTTCTCTCAAAAGAATGGATGTTGAGAGTTTGGACTTGCTACAGTTTCATTGGTGGGAATATCGCGATGATAGTTATTTGGATGCGCTGCAATATTTAGCCCAATTACAACAAGAAGGCAAAATTAAACATCTAGCTTTAACTAATTTTGATACCAAACATTTAAAAATCATTACTGAAGCTGGAATAAAAATAGTTTCTAATCAAGTTCAGTTTTCAGTCGTAGATCGTCGTCCCCAACTGGCAATGATTGAATTTTGTCAGCAACATAATATTCAACTACTTGCTTATGGAACTTTATGCGGAGGTTTGATCAGCGAAAAATATCTAGGCCCAAGAGAACCGCAAATTTTTCAACTTAATACGGCGAGTCTGAAAAAGTATAAAAATATTATCAATGCGTGGGGAAGTTGGAATTTATTTCAAGAATTATTAACTAATCTCAAAAAAATTGCCGATAAACATCAAGTTAGTCTTGCTAATGTCGCTGTACGTTATATTTTAGAACAACCTACTGTAGCAGGAACTATTGTTGGGGCAAGACTGAGTATTTCTGAACATCTAGAAGATAACGCTAGAGTATTTGATTTCAATCTTGATCAAGATGATTATCAAAAAATCGATGCAGTTTCCCAGAAATCTAGAAATTTATATCAATTAATTGGTGATTGTGGTGATGAATATCGCAGATGAATATAGCAATTCTCATAGCTATAAAATACAGTTGATTCTTTGATTTTTGTTGAATGTTAATTGTTAATGGTTAATTGTTGATTATTCATCCCTCATAATTAGTAATTAGTAACTGTCTCACAACTTACGATAGGAATACTATAGATGATTAGATTTGGTAATAATCCAGAAAATATAGCCGAAGATATATGGAGAGGGCAATTAGATGCCTTTGTGCAAACTAACCAACAAAAACTAGCTGCTTTAGCTTGGGGATTACAGCAAGAATGGAACAATTCGGATCAAACTTTAGGTATTGATCTTAAACCCACTCCTCATTTTGTTGCTTGTTCTAGATCAGCAATTGAACAACTAAATCAAAATACGAATGGACATCTTCAAGAAATTTTAGGATTAATTGATGGTTACAAACCAGAAGAAGAAGTTTTAATTATTGTTATCGGTGATGGACAAATCAAATTAATTCATTTTCAACCTCAACCATCTCCACCTGTTTGCTTTGCTAATTCATCAGAAAATCTTGATACTTTAATTGAAGATTTGTCAGCAACTTTAGCGCAAAAAATATCTTTAACTTAAATAATCATATTTTAGCTCATCGCAAATATAGCGCGATCGCGGCCTTGTACTTTAGCTTCGTATAATGCTTTGTCAGCAAAAGCAATTAACAATTCTGGTGAACCTTCCGGAGTAGGAGTCATCGTAAAAACGCCCAAGCTCATTGTTACATATTCACAGACTGCTGATTTATGGTGAGCAATTTTGAGATTTTTGACTTTAGCACGAATTTTATCAGCAATTTCCAGTGCTTTGTCTGCATTAATATTAGGTAGAATAATGGCAAATTCTTCTCCACCGTAACGAGCAACCAAATTATGATCATCTTCCATTGCAGCTTCGATTGCCAAAGCTACCTGCTGTAAACAATGATCACCAATCGGATGACCGTAAGTATCGTTATAAAGTTTGAAATAATCGACATCACACAAAATCAAAGATAAAGGAGAATGGTCTTTTCTCAGAGTTTGCCATTGCTGTAATAAATATTCATCAAAACGACGACGATTAGCTACTTGAGTTAAACTATCCAAAACTGTTAGCCTTTCTAATTCTTGATTAGCTTGATGAAGAGCAGTTTCGGCTTTTTTGCGATCGCAAATTTCTTTGTGTAGCTGTAGTTCAACTAAATCTGCGTGTTCAGTAGCTGTTTCCAGCATAATTTCTAAATCAGCTTTTTCTTGTCTTAATTCTTCTAGTTCTTGTCGCAAAAATTCTATTTGCAAATGCATTTGCTCTTTAGCAATTTGTTCTTCCAAACTATTATTGCAACTGTCGGATTCATCACAATTTCCTGTAGCTAATTCAGTAGTAATTAAAGTTTCAATAGCTTTGCTATCTAAAGGTTTAGAAAAAAAGTATCCTTGACCATATTGACATTTGAGAACTTTAAGTTGAGCTAGTTGATTAATCGTTTCGATTCCCTCTGAAATTACATCCATTCCTAAATTACTAGCTAAAGTAACAATTGCTCGAATAATTCCTAGTTTTTCACTACTTGCTTCCATAGAATTAACAAACGAGCGGTCAATTTTTAAGGTAGTAAAAGGAAACATATGTAAATAACTTAAGGAAGAGTAACCAGTCCCAAAGTCATCCAAAGAAAACTCAACTCCTAACGTTTTCAGTTCTTGAAGTATGGTAATAGTAGATTGAGGATCTTCAATTAAACAACTCTCTGTAATTTCTAGCTTTAAATTATTAGGAGTAATTTCTGTCTCTTGTAATATTCTTTTTACCTGTCCAACAAAATTATCGTGTGCCAACTGTTTTCCTGAGATATTAACACTCATTTTCCAATTAGCAAGTTCGGGAAACTTTAACTGCCAGGCACGCATTTGTAGACAAGCTTCTTTGAGTACCCATAAACCTAAAAAGATAATTAATCCCATTTCTTCGGCTAAAGGAATAAATTCTTGCGGAGAAATTAACCCTCGGACTGGATGTCGCCAACGTACCAAAGCTTCAAAACCATTAATTCGTTTAGTAGTTAAAGAAACAATTGGTTGATAATGTAGTTCAAATTCTTGACGAGCGAGCGCTAATCGCAAATCATTTTTTAATTGCAGTAAACTGATGGCATGAATATGCATCGTTCGATTAAATATTTGATAATAACTATGAGGATTTTTCTTCACATGAGTTACAGCTAATTCCGCATCTCTGAGGAGTTCTTCTGGCTCTGTATAATCTTCGGTACTTAATGCAATACCAATGCTAGTATCAACAAATATTTCATAACCATTCAATTTAAAAGGTGTCAAGAGTTCTTGATAGATTCTTTCGGCAATATCAATCACATAATTAAAGTTATGAAGATCTTCTAATAAAATGACAAATTCATCACCACCTAAACGAGCAATTATATCTTCTTCTCGTAAACAATTTTTCAATTTTTGAGAGATGGCGATTAATAGTTCATCTCCTAATTTTCTACCTAAACTGCTGTTAATTGCTTTAAAACGATTTATATCTATAAATAAAACGGCAAATACATATTCTTTTTTTTCTTGGGCTAAATTAATTGCTTGTCGAATATATTTAAATAATAAATTATAGTTTGGTAATCCTGTTAAATCATCATAAAAAGCACTATCTAGTAGTTTGTTTGATGCTTTTTTAAATAATTTTTCGGCTGCTTTGTTAAAAAATAAACAGTTTTCATATTGATCTAAAATAATTACGGCATCATCAATAGTTTTTAGTTTAGAAATTAACCCTGAATTGATTTCAGACTTTTGTAAGTGATTTTGATACATGAATTTATCCTAAAATTTGTTAGAAAAAAAATTATTAATAAATCATGTTCAACTTTTTTTAAACTTGTTTGATTTTGCAATAAATATATGACTTAAACTTTTAATATTTTGTTATATATAAAAATTAAATTCAATTAATTTTATTTTTTTGCTTACAAAATCTATCTAAAAATAAGTTGTACCAAGTATTTTATATATCTAAACTGACAAAAAAATAGGCTTAATAACCACTGGAAAACTACTGATTCTTGGTAAGAATACTGTAAAGTTATCAATAATTTTTGAGAAACACAAAAGTGACTTCTTTAAAGCTAATCTAAAGAAAGCTGATTAAGTATCCAAATCAATGCCAATCTTCCTACAATCTCTGCCTTCAAAACAACTTGAGAAAAATACGGAGTCTACTCAAGCATTACCTAATTAATCTATTTCTAAATTCTGTCAAAGTCTTCTTGAGATATTTTACCAAGCGCAATCTCGCCGAGGAGCGAGGCGCATCCGCGGTCGCCTTTAGTTCAGTCATCGCTTATGAGCGGTCACTAGAGAAAATAAAGTAATCCCAAAAAATTTCTGGCTTGGTGATATCGTAATTGATATTCAAGACCTTAATTAAGTTTTTTTAATTATCAATGACTTTTTATCATCAGGATGAGCAGTTAAATCAACTAGGTAATCAGATTCTCAATTTGATTTGGCAAGAGTTTCCCAAATTCAATCAAACTAAGATTGCCTTAACTTGGATTGTTTACGATCCGCCAATAATTGTAAATACTGGTGGTGCTTTATCTCCTGAAGAATTTTGGCAATATCCCCTGCGTGGGTTTAGCTATCGTGGTAAAGAAAGAATTTATCCTGCTAGTTTGGTCAAATTATTTTATTTGGTAGCAATTGAAGAATGGCTCAATAATGGCATGATTGCTAGTTCACCAGAGACGGAAAGAGCAATTCAGGATATGATTGTTCTTTCTAGTAATGATGCTACCAGTTTAATTGTAGATTTATTAACTGGGACAACTAGTGGTCCAGAATTATCCGCCGGACCGTTTGCGACTTGGAAACATCAACGTAACATTGTCAATCGCTATTTTCAGTCTCTTGGTTGGCGAGAATTAGAAAATATTAATGTTAATCAAAAAACTTGGACTGATGGTGCTTATGGTCGAGAAAGAGCGTTTTTAGGAGAATTAAGAGAAAATCGCAATATGTTAACGAGTGACGCGATCGCCAGATTGCTGCATAGTATTGTTGGTGGGGTAGCAGTTTCTAGTCAGCGATCGCAAAAAATGATGTCTCTGCTTAAACGTAGTCTCAATCCAGATGAATTTGTGATTAGTGATGGAGAAAACCAAATAACTGGCTTTTTGGGCGAAAGCTTACCAAATCATGCTCAATTATGGTCAAAAGCAGGTTGGACTAGTCAAGTTCGTCACGATGCTGCTTATATTGAAATTCCTGAATTCCAACCTTATTTACTGATTGTGTTGAGCGAAAGCCAAAACAAAGCGATTTTACCGTTTATCTCTCATGCCGTAGTTGAAGCAATGAAACAAATATCAGTTTAGTTGTCGGCTTAATTAAAGGTTGGCGATAATTTTACTATGAATTGATGAGCGATTAAATTGGGAGCATTGCAGTAGCAAATTTGTGAAGCAGTATCATTCTGAGTTTAATTGTTTTTCATAAGGTTTAACTCTCTTTCTAGTAGATCAATGTTCGTCTATCGTAGTGATCAGTTTGAGCGACAACTAAGTAGATATCACAGCTTGTCATTACAAGTTGACCGTCTTTGTCAAGAATTGGAACAAATGAGCCTCAATGACGCACAAACTAGATTTGAGCGCATTTATCCCTATCTCAAACGCAAAGAAGGTAATTTTCGCTTGATTGCACGGATTTATTCTTTAGAAACTGAAAGAGTACTAGCATGGTTGACAGTATTTTCAAGAGGTTCTAGAGATTATCACTTTTTCTTACGAGAAAGAGAAAATTATGGCGATGGTTCTTTAGAAGGGGGAGTAGAACAATCAATTAGACAATGGCTGAAAGTAGAAAAGGCAAAAGCAAAACCAATTATCACTACCTCTCCTCATCTGCCTGAAAATTTATTAACTTGGTTTAAACCACCTCGTTGGGATTTGGATACCGATAGCAGTGTTATTTACGAAAGTGAAATTTGGCTTGATCAATTGAGTCAAACAGAAATCTTTGCTCACAGTTCTATTTATTATCAAATCATTGAAAAAATTGTTGAGAATTTTGCGACAATTGGCGAATCAACTCAATGGCAACATCTCAAACTTTATGGTCAAGAAGATAAATATGTTTTATTTAGTCCTTTAACCTTTGTTGATTACCTTTCCCAACAAATTATTTTTTTAATTGCACCTTTTAATCATCATCCTTTTGATCGAGAATTAGCTGAGATTGTTGATTCTTTGAGTATTAGAGGTAATGGGAGAAATTGGTTGCAAAATACGAACAATCTTTCTCTAGAAACTTTAACTAATCTTGCTAAACGTACTTATCCTAGTTATCTGCTAGCTGTGCCAGAAATGTGGTTAGCTATTCAACAAGGTAATGGAGTTAACTTAGCTCTTTCTGCAGAAGAAAAAGCCATTCTTCATTCAGTTTCCACTACCAAAACTTTACCTCTATTTTTAAATGGTAGAGCGGGAAGTGGTAAATCAACCATGCTATTTTACCTATTTGCTGAATACTGCGATCGCCATATTAAAGAATGTTATAAAAGCAAACAAAACCTTTATAAAAAACCTCACCCTTTATTTCTTACTTATAATCGTGGAGTTGCCGAATTAGCTAGAAGTAAAGTTTTTTCTTTATTAGAGTCTAATTATCGTTTTTTAGCAGACCGAAACGAGTTCAAACCAATTCCCAGTATTACTCCTTTTTTTAAAACTTTTCGTTCTTTTTTACTTAATTTATTACCAACCGAAACTAAAATTTTCTTTCGAGAAGATAATTATATTTCTTTTCATCGTTTTCGTCAGTTGTGTCGTCGGAGTTGGCGTAATTATTCTCCAGAAAAATGCTGGTTAGCTATTCGTACTTTTATCAAAGGTTATTACTTAGACGAACGCGATCAATATTTTACTGATGAAGATTATCAAGAAATTCCTAAAAAAGAAAAAAGTCTTTCTGTCGAAGAATTTCAACAAATTTATCGTCATGTTTGGCGATGGTATCAAAACTATACTAAAGAAAATCAACTTTGGGACGATCAAGATTTAATTCGTCAAGTGTTACACCTCAAATGTTATCGTCCTGAATATACAGCTATTTTTTGTGATGAAGCTCAAGATTTTACTCGATTAGAATTAAAATTAATCATGGGCATCTCAGTTTTTTCTCGCTACGATCTAGAACAAGAACAGTTTATTGATAGTTTTCCTTTTGCTTTTGCTGGAGATCCGCTTCAAACTCTTAATCCTACTGGTTTTCGTTGGGAAAGTTTACAAGCAGCTTTTTATAATGAAATTCTCTCTATTTTAACGCCTACTAAAAAACTTCCTCTTGATAAACATTTTACTGAATTGAAATGTAATTATCGTTCTGTAGCTTCAATTGTTGGTTTAAGTAATTTAATTCAATTATGGCGAAAATTTTTATTTAATTATAGTGAAATCAAACCTCAACAAGCGAGAAAATTTAGTCAGTTTGTTCCGCAGAAATTTATTATTGGTCAAAATATTTCAAGCACAGCTATTCAAACTTTATTAAAAGATACTTTGATTCTGATTCCTTGGGATGAAGGTGGAGAAAAAGATTTTGTTTTACAAGATGAAATTTTAGGCAAATTTTTAACAGAAGAAAATCAAGCAGAAATTCCTTGGAATATTTTAAGTACTACTGCTGCTAAAGGATTAGAATTTAAACAAGTTATTCTCTACAAATTTGGTGAATGTTGCCCAAGAGGACTTTTACAACTTAAAACTGAACCAAAAGAAGAGGAAAAGTATTTTTTAAATAAACTATATGTTGCTATTTCACGTGCTACCGAACGTTTATTTATTATTGATTCTCCTAGAGGTGAAGAAAAACTTTGGCAATATGCAAGCGATCGCAATTTTTTAGAAGAATTTTTAAACTTAATTGAGCATTCAGAAACAAAAATTGATTGGCAACAACAAATTCAATTAGTTGAGATAGGAATTAATCCACAAATTATTGCCTCAGATGATTTAGAATCTCTAGCTCAAACTTTTAAACAAGATGGTTTGAATACTGAAAATCCTGAGTCTTTAAAACGCGCTTATCAAGCTTATCAACAACTTGGTAATCAACATCAAGCTATCTTTTGTTTGGCATGGTTTCTAAAATTTACCAGCAGCTTTGTTAAAGCAGGAAAACATTTTTTGACTTTAAAAGATGTATCGGAAGCTTGTGATTGCTTTTGGCGAGGAATGGCTTGGCAAGAGTTATTAAATTTATTATCATCTCAAGAGAATCAAGCTCAAAGTTTTTCTCAATATCAAAGTTTAATTCCTTTAATTAAGTTTTTAGCTGAGAATAATCTTTCAGTTCAAACTAATTCTGAAATAATTAAATTAGAAACGCTTTTAAATTTTACTGAGTTTTTAGCAAGAGAATTACAACAATCTAAACTTCCTGAGTATTTGTATACAACTCAAGGACAGATTGCTTTAAAGAAATACCCAAAAATTATTCATAAATTACTTGAACAAAACTATCCTCTTTCTTTATTACAATGGCAACAAATAGGATTAGTCTTAGCTAGTTACGGGGAATTTACTAATCGAGAAATCGAGAAAAATGCAGCCGAATGTTTTTATCACGGAAAAAATTATGCTCTAGCTCTAAAATTTTGGGAAAAAGTTGTTAATGAGCCAGAAAAATCTTGTGAAACTAAATATTATTTCGCTAAAGCTAGAGTTACTGGACTTCCTGATGGAATTGAATATTTAGCCAAAGCTCAGGCACATCAAACAATTATTTATTTATGGGTTAAATCTGGAAAACCTCAAGCAGAATTATGGTTAAAATATCTTGCTCCTGCTTTAGAAGCTCTTCAATATTGGAATCAAGCATTAATAGTTTATTGTTGGCTAGATAATATTAAAAAAGTTCAAACTTGTTGGCAATTAATTAGTAAAGATACTAAATCTATAAGCTTATTTAAAAAGTTACTTAAATATTATATTTCTCATCAATATTGGCAAGAAGCGATCGCAACTATGAGCAGCGATCTAAATCCAGAAATTGCTCAAACTCCTTTAAAGTATTATTTCATTTATCTTTTATCTAAATCTCAATTAACACCAAATCAATTAAATCAAAATCAAAAAAATTTATATCTTGATTTTATTCAACAAAATATTATTAATAATTCTGATTGGCAGAAATATCTTTTAAGCGAACAAATTAAAACAACTTTAACAAAAATTGGTTATTTACATTCCAACTGAACATTTTGAGATATAGCAACTTAAAAAAAGAAGTTGTAGTTGTTCTTAGTTATGATTTATGTCCATCGATGTGTTTAAGGATACATTTTTAAAAGTTTAAGCAAAAAATTTTAATTAAATTTCATTTTCGTAAAATATGCTACAGAATTAACCTGCAACTTTTTAAATCAGGCGTTATACTATCTTTCGGTTAGTGACAGAAAACATAATCTTCAGACTAAGCTAGGCTCAATTAGTTAACTAGTTGGTCTTAAATTCAAACTTATAGTTACTGTTTTAAAAATCTAATCAAAACTACACCAAACCTTATCAAAATCTTCAATTAAACTTTATTGAGATTCAGTAAGATTGCTCATGTCATTGTTTTTTATTGTCAGACAGAATCATAGCATCGCTAAGTAAGATTATTTGAATCATTATTTTAATGCTTAAACTGCATTATCTAGATTCAGGAACTTTACTTATCTGTTATTAATCAAATTAGAGAGCATTATTAAGCAACGACCAACGTAATAAATAAATGAGGGTAGCTACATCAGAGCGACCCTACCAACTGAGTAAATTAGAGTTCGTTAATCATGAATGTAAAAGAGTATACAGCAAAAAACATTTTTTTTAGCGGTTGGATTAACAATAATCAACAAAAGAACAAAAGCTTGTCTAAATTTGATATATTTTCCCCTTTGCGTCAATGGTTAAACGAGCTTGAAATTTGCGATCGCATTTTGGCTCATCGTCTTTGTCAATTGATTCCAACTCAATGTCCTTTTGAAAGAAAGATTAAATTATTTGGCAAAACAATTATTCGTATTCCTCCTTTGTGTAAACTAAATCCTCTCTATGAAGAGGTAGTAGCTTTACGTTTTCGAGCGATTTGTTATTTAGCCGATCAATGTGGTGAAGATGTTAGCTGTTACTGCTAAGATACGTATTTACTAGATCGTATTTTTGGGCAACAGTAAAATCCTCATGGCAATTATCGCGCTTAAAGCCTGGTACTTAGAGCAGTATGAACCAATCAAACAGGTAATTAAAAAACCTCACCATCTACGTTTGAGTAGAAATAGTTTATTAAAATCAGGCTTGCGAGTAGATTTTTTGGATGACCGCGCTACAGTAGAAGCATCAGAGTGGTTTGCACGCTACTTAGAAGGAGAAAGTGTCGAATTTTATATTGAAGGAAGTGGTAATTATTTAATTGCCAATATCGATTTAGTTTCTCAAGAGATTTACTTTACCAAACAAGAAACTTTATTAGGACTAGAACCAGTTATTTATCTTAGTCCTCAACGAGAATATCCTCAAGCCAACGAAGCTTTGCAAACTGCTTTAGAATTAACCATAGAACAAATAAACGAGCGATCGCGTTTAAGCTTGACTTTAGAAATTGCTCCCCGTGGCAATAATGATCCTGTGCGCCTCAGTAGTAGTCAATTAAGAAAGATTCGGAAAAGTTTATTATATATTGCAGATGGTACACCTATTGCGAGTGTAGGAAGTCAAGATTCTGCTCAACTGTTGCTTAATTCTAATGTCTGTGTTGAGATCGGTTATGCTTTAGAAAGCAAAGATCCAGGACAAATTTTATTAATTCAGCAACAACGTTCTGATTTGAATGGTCAATTACCTTTCGATTTTTCTCAATATAAACAATTAAATTATAAAAATGCTTCTGAGTTGAATAAAAGCTTACCTAAATTAATTACGGCTTTACTACAAAGATTTAGTTTGTAGATTTAAAATGAGGATTGAATTTTAAAGAACCGAGCGAGAATTGCCGTTCTGTTTTTAGGGGGCAGGGATAAAAGCGAGGAGCTAATACTCAAACGTTAAGATAGAAAGAAAAACACTTTACTCCTAATTGCTCAAACATGACAAAGGAGGTAAAAAACTTCTAAGTGAAAGAATTCATAATTGTCCTGCTTGTGGATACATTACCAACAGAGATGTAGCAGCAGCCCAAGTAATCAGAAATAAGGGACTAGTAGCGGTGGGACATCCCGTGAATCAAAACGCTTGCGGAGGACGTTGAGGCGAGGTTGCCTCGCCTCTTTATCGTCCGTGAGACGTTAGTAGCGGGGGCTAACCTTGTTAGTCTAGTTAAGAGTCTTTGAAACAAGAATCCCTCGCCTCTGGCGACGGGAGTGTCAATTCTACCCAAGAACGCCAGAAATTAGAACTTTTGCTTAATCTTAAATTGAAAGAAACTTTAAGCAAAACTGATTCTTGATTAAAAATAATGGATGAAATTAGTCAGGAAGCTATAGATAAAGGACTAACTCCAGAAATTCTTGAATCTCTACTTGAGGATGAGTAATGTTTACGTTTTCGATACTAATGTTTTAGTAAGTGCTTTGTTATTTGCTAATTCTTCATCAAGAAAGGCTTTTGAAATAGCTTTAGACATTGGTAAAATAATTATTTCAAAAGAGACAGTAGGCGGACTTCATATCATAGTTGCAAGCCACCTTTTTGTAATTTTTTAAACGGATCGAGAATAAAATCAATTAGACGACGTTGACGAGTAATTACTTCGGCAGTAGCAGTTTGACCGGGAGTAAGATTAATCCGTTGGTTTTGCCCTTCTAGATAGGAACGTTTCAATTCTACTTCTATTTCAAAAGTTTCTTGTTGTCCCTGTTCTGTTTCAGTAATTTTAGAGTCAGGAGAAATCCAGCTAACGCGACCCGCTTGTACACCATAATCTTGAAAAGGATAGGCATCAAACTTAATTTTAGCTGGCATTCCTACTTTTAAAAATCCACTTTCTGTAGGTGTCATTTTAGCTCGTAGGACTAAAGGTGAATGTTCTGGTGCAATTTTAATAACTTCCTCTCCTTGTTGTACTACTGCTCCTTTACCAGAAATAGGTAAGTCAAAAATTGTACCATTGGCAGGAGCTTTGATGACTCGTTGCTTTAATTGAAACTTCAGGGAAGCTATTTGACTTTTATTTTGGGCAATTTCTGAGTTAAGGGTAGTAATTTGACTTTCTAAATCTTTTAGTTGCTCTTCTGCTTTAAGTAAAGCTAATTGTCCCGAATGAACCAAACTTTGATAACTACGTTCTTGTTCTTGTAAACGTAATTGAGCTTGTTTGAGATCCGATTCACTTTGTTTGATCAACTGATCGTAACTATTTTGTTGTTCTTCCAAACGAGAATGAGTTTGTTTTACGTCTGAAACTGCTTGTGTTAAACGTTCCTGATTTTCTTTGGCTTGCTGTTCAATCTCTTGTAGTCGATCTTCAGGAATAACTCCATCTTTAAAGGCTTGACGATAACGCGAAGCTTTATCTTGAGAACCTTTTAAACTAATTTCTGCTAGGCGATGAGCAGCTTGACTTGATTTAAGAGCTTGTTGAACTTGTTCAATTTGTGCCTGCTTTTCTGCCTTTTGAGTTTGGTAAACAGCTTTGAGTGCATCTAAACTTTGCTTGGCTTGTTCAATTTGTGCTTGTTTTTCTAATTGTTGAGCTTGGTTTTGCTGTTGTTGTGTTTGTAAAGATAAAGATTGTTGATTTTGCAGTAATTCTAGCTGAGTTGCTTGATTTAATTGACCAGTAAGTTTTTCTTCTAACTGTTCCAAATCAGCACGCATTACGTCTGATTCAATTTCTAATAAAACTTGTCCAGCTTTAACAGATTCTCCTTCTTTAACATCGATCGCTACTACTGTTCCAGCTACGGGAGCATCTAGTTCAATAATTTTTGCCTTGGGTTCTAATTTACCGCGAGCCATTCCTGTTTCATCTACTTTGGCGAGAATTGACCAAGGTAAGACTACCGCAGTAAACATAATTAACAGATAAAATAATCCTTTAGTCCAAACACGGGGTAAAGCATCGAGTAAATCTTTGGTAGCTAAAGACCAATCTTCTTGAGATGGTGATGGTAGCTTGTTAGGAGAAAGAACTAGCTCTGTATTGTTTTTGCTAACTTCATCGTTGTTGGTTAAAATTTCTGAGACTTCATGATCGATTGTCTGAAATAATCCTGGTCCAAATTGCAAATAATCTTTATTGATAAAGCGGATAGCATCTGCTAGTTCTTTAGAAGGAGTATCTTTGAGCAGATATCCTTTTGCTCCTGCTTTTAAAGATTGATTGATATATTCTTTAGAGTTATGACTGGTAATAATTGCTACCTTAGTATCAGGAAAAGATTGATTAATTTTCTGGGTTGTTGTAATTCCATCCATTTTAGGCATTTCTATATCAATTAAAACGATATCTGGATGTAGTTGGGAAATTAGTTCCAACGCAGTTTCACCATTGTTAGCAATCCCAATTATTTCTAAATCTGGTTCTGATTCCAGGGCAATTTGTAACAGTTTACAACTCAGTTCTTGGTCATCAACGATAATAATTTTGATCGTCGGGTTCTGACTTTCTTTAATCAGTAGTGAATCATTTACTTCCGTTTGCTTTAACATTGTTTTGGTTGGTGGTTGATAACTGGTAACTGGTCACTGGTAACTGGTAACTGGTTACTGGTTACTGGTCACTGGTCACTGGTCACTGCTAACTGTTGTTGGTTAAGATAAAAATAATGACCTCGTTTTGCCATTAACTGGGAATGAGTACCACTTTCGACTAAAACACCGCGGTCTAGAACAAGAATTACATTAGCTTGACGAATGGTTGAGAGACGATGAGCAATAATAATCGTTGTACGACCTTGCAGAATGGTATTTAAATTATTTTGAATAATGCGTTCTGATTCGGCATCAAGGTTACTGGTCGCTTCATCTAAAATCAGTAAACGAGGATTACCCAACAAAGCTCTAGCGATCGCAAGACGTTGACGTTGACCACCTGAAAGCATTCCACCTCTTTCACCAATGGGAGTTTCGTAGGCTAAAGGAAGTTTTTCAATAAATTCTTCTGCACCTGCTTGAATCGCTGCTTGTTGAACTTCTGCTAAACTGGCATCAGGATGAGAAATACTGATATTTTCTCGAATTGTGCCACCGAAAAGAAAATTAGACTGATCGACAACTCCAATTTGTTCACGAAGCGATCGCAATGATAAGATGGTAATGTCTTGACCATCAATTAAGATTTTTCCTTCTGTAGGCAAATACAAACCAAGAATTAATTTAGAGATCGTAGTTTTACCTGAACCACTACGTCCTACTAAAGCGATCGTTTGTCCTGGTTGTACTTCAAAACTGAGATTTTCGATCACATTATTTTCTTGGTCGGCATGATAGCGAAAGGTAACGTTTTGAAAAGAGATTTGCCCTTTGAGAGAAGTTAAAATTTGACGTGGTTGGTTTTGTAGATCTTCTTCTGGTTCAGCGTCCAAAACATCATTAATTCGTTCAATCGAAATAATCACTTCTTGTAATTGATTCCACAAAACAGTTAATCGTTGAAAGGGAGTAATAACATTACCCAACAACATATTAAAAGCAACCAACTGTCCGATGGTGAGTTGGTTTTGAATTACCTGCCAAGCACCAAACCAAAGAATTGCAGTAGTAGTAATAACTTCAATCGTAGAACTAAAAATTTGGAGTTGGTTACTAATCAGTTGTCCAGAAAAAGTGGTTTTAATCGAACGGTTGAGTAGTTCTTCCCAATGCCAGCGTACCCTTTGTTCAACTGCCATTGATTTAATAGTTGGTACACCAGTCAACGCTTCAATTAAATAACTACTTTCTTTAGCTAAAGCAGTAAAAATCTCACGGGAAACTTTTTGTAAAAAAGGTGTGGCTATTAAAGCTAAACCTAAAAAGGGAGGAATAATTGTTAAAGCTAGTAAAGCCATTTGCCAGCTATACCAAAACATCAACCCCACATAAACAAATACAGTCAGTAAATCAAGAAAAATTGATAAAGCTTCCCCAGTCAAAAAACGCTGGATTTTATGATTTTCCTGAACGCGAGCAATGATATCTCCTACATAACGAGACTCGAAAAAACTTAAAGGTAAACGAAAAGTATGACCAATAAATCCCACAATCAAGGCTAAATCAACTCTTTGTGCTGTATGATCCAAGAAATATTGCCTTAATCCCGTCATCGCCACCCGAAACAAACCAAAGATCAATAAGCCAATTCCTACTGCCATCAAAGTTAGACTACTGCGTTGCACTATTACACGGTCTAGTAACAGTTGGGTTAATAATGGTGTTACTAAAGCAAATAGTTGGATCAATAAAGATGCCACAAAAACTTCGAGCAGGACTAACTTATGAGGTTTAACTAATTCCCAAAATTGCCAAAAAGCAGTAGCAGATTCTTGCGTTTCTTTTAATAATACAGTTGGCTCAAGTAACAATGCATAACCAGTCCAATCTGCTTGAAATTCTTCTGGGGTTAAGGTGCGTTGACCAATGGCAGGATCGCCAACAATGACATACTTACGTCTTACTTCATAAACCACAATATAATGATTGCTTTGCCAATGTGCGATCGCAGGTAGTTTTTGTTGAGCAAGTTGACTAAAAGTAGCTTTAACTGGTCTAGTAGTAAAACCAATTGTTTCGCCTGCTGTACACAAGCCTTTGAGAGAAGAACCACTACGATTAACTCTTGCTAATTCCCTGATCCGATTGAGACTGAATCGTTTATTCCAATAACGTCCAATCATTACTAAACAAGCTGCACCACAGTCAGAACTGCTTTGTTGTGCATAAAAAGGATAACGACGCAGTAATCGTTGCCAAAAATGACCTACTCGTTCTGTTGGAGAGGGAAAATAGGGTTTTCTTTTGCGACGAGAAGACGAAGAGGAAGTAAATTTGGGTGGTAAATCTACAATGGAAGTTTTGCTTAAGCTTGAGGCGTTTGATTCTCGTTTGATTAAATTTGAGTTGGCAGTAGTTCCCTCAACACGTTCTGGTAGAGATAACTGAGCCACATTTAAATTAGCGTGACTAAGGGTATATAATTCTGTTGGTTGTTCAATTCTCCAGGAAATTGTTTGATTTTTTGGAACAGGTACATAAAAACTTCTACTGGGTAGCTTTTGACCAGCAGAATTGATTAATTCTCCTTTTCTAACCAACCAAAAAGCTTGTTTTAGTAGTGAATCATCTGCAAGTTTCCCTGGTTGTAGCTGATGAAATTCTAGTAAAGGTATGATTTGCTTGAGTTGAACTAAGGAAGCATTTTTTAAAGGATAAGTTTGACGACACAGTAATAATAAATCTAAATGTAATGCTTGACGATAAAGATGTTGCTCAACTTGAGGATTTTTTTGGATTAAAGTTCTTAAAAATTGCTCGTTAAGATAGGCAAGTTGGAGTTGAAAAGAAGCTCGTACAGTATAAGACTGAAAGAATTCATTAGTAAATAAAGTTAGTTCGCCAAAAGTTGTTCCTACCCCTAATGAAATCAATAAATTATCATTGCTATCTAACAGTCTAATTTTTCCTTTGATTACCAAAAAAACTCCCGAAGGTGATTTCATTGAATTCCAGAAAAGTTTTCCTGGTGTTGGTTCGATAATTTGAATAGCTTTTTGACACTGTTTCAGTTCTGATGATGAGAGTGTTACCCCTAAAATTTGTGCCAGTTGTTGTTCTAGATGGTCTTGGCTGCTCGACTCAGATAATAACTCTAGATTCATGGCTGTTGCTTTAGAGTGTTTGAGAAGTTAATTAATAGTCTTGAAAAGGAGAAAAAGGACTAAAAGTAAAGGATTGGGAACTATGATTGGCACTAAGATTGCCAATTTTAATCTTGCTACTATCAACTTGATTTTCCTCGTCATTGGTCTGTTTTTTCAACTGTTTGTAACGAGTCGATAGTCCCATTTGTTTTAATAAACGATTAATATGGCGATCGCTTACTTGCAGACCTAATTCTTTCTCCAAATGTTTACTCAACCACTGAGCCGTCCAGCGACTAAAAGCATAGCCAAATTCACGGGGACTTTGACTAACCAAATGTTGTAAACGAGTTAGATAGTTTTCATCAATAGTTTTGGGTCTACCGACAGGAAGAGTTTGCCATTGATGAGCTTGTCCAGTTCGCGCCATAAACATCCAATATCTAGCTGTTTCGTGAGAACAGTTAAGTGCAGTGCAAATTTCTGTCTGAGAATGACCCAGATCTGCCATTAGCATGATTTCAATTCGACGACGATATTCTGGACGCAGTTTTTTTTCTAAACTCTTTTGTAATAATCTTCGTTGAAATGGTGATAGTAATTTTCCAACTTCTTGGTTTGATAAGTCGGTTTCAAAGAGATTGTGTTCGGAGTATTTATTAACCATAATCCTACCAGTCTTTTCCAATAATAAATCTGCCAAAATGGCAACCTTTTATTTTGTCTTGTGGCAAAATATCATATTTTTTTAAAAAATTATATTTAATTTACGTGAAAAATTTATCAACATTTAACTTGATCTAATTATTAATCTTATCTTCGGTCTTTAAAAATTTTCTTAATATTAGTTTAAATTCTTGATAGTTTAAGCAAGAACATAATGATTTAATCAGTTGATTATAATTTGATTAATTTTCATTAAAAAAAACTCAAGAGTTAATATATTTAACTGAGATTAATTATTCAACATAGTTGAAAATCATAAAATTTAATTAATTAATTAGTCTTTAGTCAAACAAAACCAAAAGCAAGAACATTCAATAATTACAAATTAATATAGAATCGAGAAGAAATAGGGAATAATTAAACTATTTTCCCTAAAAAATGCCTTAAAATCTTAGTTCTCTCTAAAATTGTTACTCTATTTTGGTATAAATTTTTATCTGTCTCTATGGGTAATAAATTATACCGAAAAATCTTAAAAAGCTGAAATGTAAACTAGATTACTTTATAAAAAAATCTTATTTTAGCTCAGATTATTTTGAATTATACATTCTAGTATTGTTAATAAATAAGCCATAATTAAGATAATTAAGACCTAAAACTTTGATTAGCTAAAAATAATATTTTACCAAACCTATTACTAGTATTTTTTCATACTAATTATCAAATTATATTTAGGGAGATTTACGAAATTTAGCTTAAATTCAAGACTCAACTAAGATAATTAAGTCTTTAAAGTCTTTAATAAATCGACTCAGCTAAATCGACTAATCGTCACAATAGAGAAAAAATCAAAGAAAATTAGAGTAATTAAGACTAATGAATAAAGCGATTAATATTTGTCGCGAAGATATTTTTGAACACCTTAAATTGTCGTGCCAATTATCTAAGATTTTAGAAGGTGTGATGACCTGTAAAATCATTCAAGCTAAAGTAACAGAATTAGGTATTACTCTTAACTCTGAAGAACTACAACAAGCTGCCGACAATTTTCGTTTAAATCAACAACTACATACTATTGAAGATACTCAAGCATGGTTGCAAAGACATCACTTATCAATTGATGATTTTGAATATCTTATTTATACCAATACAATTTCGAGAAAACTAGTCGAGCATTTATTTGGCGATCGCGTAGAACCTTTTTTCTATGAAAATCAACTTAATTATGCGGGTGTAGCAATGTATGAAGTAATTTTGGATGATGAAGATTTGGCAATAGAATTATTTTTTGCTTTGCAAGAAGGAGAAATTAATTTTCAAGAAATTGCTCGTCAGTATACTACTCAGCCATCTCTGCGTCGTTCAGGAGGATATCGGGGTATAGTAAGTCGTCGCGAACTTAAACCAGAAATTTCGGCTGCTGTGTTTGCAGCTAATCCTCCGCAATTACTTAAGCCTATTATTACTTCTTACGGCGTACACTTAATTTTAGTGGAAGAAATTATCCAACCCCAATTAAATGAACAATTAAGAATACAAATTCTTGGTGATTTTTTTGCTAATTGGCTCAAACAACAAATTGAAGAAGCCGAAATTATTATTGATTTGAATAATGATAATTTAAATAGAAGAAAAATTATGTCAGGTAATGGTAATTTATAACGATTAAAATTAAACAAAAAGGAAGGGATAAAATATTATTACCCTTCCTAAATCTTGAAGAGAAAAGTATTATTGTAACGTGAATCAGTTAAGTAATTTTATAGTAAAAAGCGTTAAGATTACGATTTTTTGTGATAACTGATGATTATGAAGATTGTTCTTTCAGCCAAACTTGCCAACAAGCTTCTAAAACTCGCTCTCTAGCAGATTGATTAAATTTTAAAGGAAACCATTTTTCAATTCTTAAAATATGATAACCAACTTGAGTTTGAATTGGACCAATAATTACACCTACTTCTACATTCTTGATGGCTTGAGCTATTTCGGGTGCTAATTCGCTAACATAGCGAATACCCATAAAACCGCCATTAGTTTGAGATTGTTGACCAAGGGAATGTTCAATCGCCAAAGCACAGAAAGAAGCATTTTGTTCCCGAAGCAATTGAGCGATCGCAATTGCTTGATCCAAGTCACGAACTAAAATTTGAGATAAAGCCACTCTTCTATAGTGATCGCGATTAGCAAGATAATAACCATCGACCTGGACACCGAAGAGATATTCTTTTAATTTAGTG
Organism: Stanieria cyanosphaera PCC 7437; assembly: GCF_000317575.1. NCBI lineage: Bacteria > Bacillati > Cyanobacteriota > Cyanophyceae > Pleurocapsales > Dermocarpellaceae > Stanieria > Stanieria cyanosphaera. The sequence continues at coordinate 2,488,484 of NC_019748.1, forward strand.
AACAGTAATTGATTTTTAATTCCTTCTGACCATTCTTCGAGGCTAATTCTTTGTTGTTGAAGCCAGGCTTGAGTTTGTTGGATTCCCAATAGTTGGTGTTTCAGGCGAAAAGCATCTCCCGCAGTTTGCCATTCTTCATCAGTAATTTCGATACCGAATTCTTGACAAAGTGCTAATATCATTGCTTCAAGTTCCACAGCATTAATTATTTCTGCCCATTGGTAAGAGCGATGTAAATAAGCAATAATTTCGGTTTCGCTTGGAGTAGATGATTGAGGTAGTAAGGATTGTGTTGCAGTTTGAATCATTTTTTTTCACAATCAATAAGAGTAAGTTGTAAGTAAAACAGAAGAACTGATAACTGATTATCGATAAAGCCAACGTTGAGGAGGAACATCTTTAACTTTGATTCGATTGCGATGTAAATCTCCGTAGAGATTAAGATAATCTAGTTCTTCAGGAGTAAGTTTTCCTTGTTGCACAGCTGCGATCGCACTATCCACGTGTTCCCGTTTTGTCCATCCAGCCAATGCAATATCAACACAGTTTTGACTAAGAGAATAACGATATAAATCTGGGACAGAAGGTTGCCAACATCCAGACGGTAGACCAAGAGGCGAAGTCCAAAGAGGACCAACCATACCAGCAGACTTAAAGGTGACAATTCCTGGACGCTGCGGATCTTTTGGGTCTAAATAAGGAAAGACTTTGTTTTGTGCGGTGCGGTGTGCGACGTTATGCCGAACCATAACCACATCTAATAAAGAACTATCTAACCACTTTTGGGCTAAATCGTGGTCGTGAAAAGACGCACCGATATAGCGTACAGCACCCATTTTTTTCAAGCGTTCTGAGATACCAAAGACTCTTTCAATATGTCGCTGACAAACTGTATCAGAACCTCGAATGTCATCAGAGGCACTAAGACATTTTTCAAAAGAGTTAGAATTATGTTCATCGATCCAACCCCAAAAAAACACATCAATGTAGTCTATTCCTAAATCGACAAACTGATCGTATAAATAAGTTAATACTGCATCGGGAGTTCTAATCATGTAACTTACAGTTGCCAGAACAACTTGATCTCTTATAGAAGAACCTTTTCCGCATAATTGACGAAGTGCGCCACGCATAGAACTATAAAGATATTGATGCAAATCACTGGAATAGAAAAAATAATTAATTCCTCGCTCAAATGCGTAAAGGGTATCTTCACTTGAGATGTGACCACCACCACCCAATCCTAAACAACTTACGGTTAAGTCAGTTCGTCCTAGTTTGCGGTAAAAAGGAAGATTTGATTCAGGAAATTTACTATTAGCGAGGACGAGTTCGGCTTCTACATTAACGGACTTTGGCTCTACTTTGGGTAAAAGATTGGTGATTTTCATAACTTCAAAGGTCTGTAGATATCTTCAGAGTTAGGGTTGAGGTAAGGACGTTGTAATTCAATTTCAAGTAAAGAAAATTGTTGTAGAACGGCTCTCATCCTACCTTCTGGTGATTGCTCTTCTTGATACCAGGCTTCTAACAAACCATTCGCAACAATCTGGCAGCGATTAGTTCCAAAACTTTCTTTTTCGGCAAATTTGTGATTTGGTTCTTCTGCGATCGCTAAACCTGGTGCGAGTAATTTGGTGAACAATGGTATGTCTGGCTGAAAATAAGATTGATGTTGTAGATATACTTTTTCTATTACTGAGTGAATTGAATCATAGTTATCTTTGTCAAAATACAGTACTGCTGAATCACAACGTCCATAATCTGAAGGGTTGTATAAAGCTTTGAAATTGAAGGGAATTTCTATGGCGTTCAATTCTGAGGTAAGACTACCCATAAGTGCAACTGCACCTTCAGAAGTTAAGTTAAAGTAAATCCGTACTGTATTAATGCCATGATATCCACCTGCATCGCCTACTGCCATATAAAAGCCATTTTGTACTAAATTTTTAGGCAGTTTGATTGCCACCGAGTTCCCAACTGTGGCAGTTTGGTCTTGTGAGCGTAAATGGCGATCGCGTTCGATGTATAATGTTAAACCTCCCTTTTTAACAGCCAAAGTGTGATCTGTTTCTTCTTTTACCACTAGCCAATTAGAACTAAAATATCCTTGACCAGAATTACTTTGATGTAAACGCTCATAAAAAACTACATCTACTCCCAAAAAGGTATTATTTTCTAAGTTTTGCTGTAGTGCTAAATTACTTGATTGTGTTTCTAATGCAAGAATACTTTTGAGAGAGCTATTGTAATAAATACCATAGAGAAAATGACATAATTGCTGGTTAAGATACTTATTTTGTAATTCTGAAGGCAATTTTTGAAAGCGAGAAACTACAACCTCTGGCAGTTTCAAAGGTTTGTAGTCTGGGTGGCTAATCAAAAGATCGGACTGGATCTTGATATTATTAACAATGTCTTGTAATGATGAATGCAATGGCTCTGGAATAGTATTTAATTGAATTTCACGCGAATCTAATAGTTGCATAAGCAATGACCAATAAATAATAATGACTTAAGCAGGAGATAAGCTAGTCGACATGAAGTAGGATGCCTCTATCCCAAAAATTGTCGGAATCGATGCTTCTGGACGGCATAACAAAGACTTAGCTACTTGAAGGGTACAAATACCTGTATTACCAAAAGATTTTTGATATTGCAGCGTTGACTGAATGACATAAATTAAACTCAAACCAGCAAATTGGATAACCCTTTGCCAGAAATCAGGACGATGCTCTACAATTTCAGGAAAATTAACCAGATAAGCTTTTGCTAAAGCAGCAAGAGAAGGTTGTATTTGTTCGAGTGGAGTTGTCGCCATCCGTAAAGACTCATCGATACTAATTGCTTTACTAGTAATCAAACTAATCAACCATAGGTGCAAATAACTGCCAATCAACGAACCTACATCAAAGGCGGGATCTCCCCACCCAGAGCGTTCCCAATCAATTAATCGCACTATATCCTTATCTATCTCTTGTTCCCAATCATTGGACAAAAGAATATTGTTTAACTTCAGATCATTGTGGGTCAAACAGCAGGGAACTAGAGAAGAACTAAGTTCTGCGATCGCTTTTCCTAAGCTATCATAACGTTGATAGAGGGCAAAAAATTTCAGTCCATCGGAGGGAACAGAGCTAAAAATTTCTGGACTAATTCGTCCTAGCTCTTGAACTAGAGAAAAGGCTTTCTCCTTAGATTGATTCTCTTGGTTTTGAGCAAAAAAGTTCTGATAGTCTTGACAATCTAAAGTTAAACGATGAATGTTTGCTAGAATTGTACCAAGGTTTTCTGCGATCGCTGTAGGAAAAATATTCTCTTTGATGTAAAAATCAGTCAAATCACGGTAATTATCCAGATAGTTAAAAACAATAATCGAATGCTCTGGATTAAAATGGATTGCTTCTGAAAGCCAAAAGCGCATCTGGTTTAGTTCAGGAAATTGCTGTAAAAATTCCTGAATTCGCCATTCGCGCAAAAATTCGCCAGCCGTTTTTCCTTCTCGATTGAGACGTTCTTGTTTGACAAGTAGTTTGCGCTGATCGGCTAAACTTACTAATAAATTAAAGTTTTTGGCATATTTGTATTCTATGTCACTTTGAGTTTGCTCTTCTGGAGTACAAAGATTTTGCTCAATTAAATATTCAAAAACATTTTGAGAGCTTAATACAAATGTCATAGCTAGATTTTGTTAAGTAAAAAAAGCTTGGAATATAAGTGCAGCTTAGGCTAATCTTAAATCAATAATCAAGTCAATCTAGTTCCTTTTTTGGACATAATTTAAGCAATTTTGTCCGCTTTATTTTTCAGCAATGAAAATAAATAAGATAGCAAAACTACCATACTATAACTTGTAACTTTTCTGCCGTTATAGTATAAAAAATATTGGTTGATTATTGGCTGAAACAATGCAAATTATTGTTGAATTTCCCTATTTTAAAAAAGATATTGTAACCAATCTCACCACCTTAATTGCATAAGTAAAATTTTAAAAGTCAACCAATTTTATTGGTAATATTCAACAATTATTTTTGTTTTTGTTATTTTGGTACTTTATTATTTGAGATTTTTTCTCAACTCAACAAAGTTTTAATAACTGAAATATTATTACCGTAGCTAATGTTGGCACCAGAAATTGAAGCTTTTGAAGTTAATTTATAAACACCAGAAACACCAACACTTTTAGTTATATGACCCTTAGAAACTGAAAATTGAGTAACATGAGTAACTATAGAGCCACCTCCTAATATTTCTCCTAATTCCTCAGTATTGAGTTCATTAAGAAAACTTTCAGAATCTTGAAACAATTCGGAACCAACTGGATGTAGTTCAGAAAGTCTAATATTAGTCATTTGTTTTTTTCCTTTTAATTCAACTTTGTTCTAAATCAAGTCATAAAAATCTTGTTAGATAATGGTTAATAGTCAGTTAATTAGCTTCTAAATGAAGACGCTTCCTCGACAAACAAGTTGTATAGTTCTTAAAAATAACCAACAACAGTAGCACCAACACTCACTGTAATTTGACCACCTGATATCGAAGCTTGTGAAGCTATTGAACCGTTAGCTTGGCTGATAATCTGTGTAACAATACCAGTTACCAATCCTTCTCCTCCTACAATTACACTAACTTCTTGTTCATTAAGGTCCTTGAGAAAGCTTTCGGAATCTTGAAAAAACTCAGAACCAGCAGGACATAGTTCGGAGAGTTTAATATTACCCATCAGTTTTTTCCTTTTAATTGAACAGCAATTTTAATGAATAATTTTGACAGTTCTCAATATGGAGTTTAAAAAAATTTATCTATGAAATACTTAAATGTATGCTAAAGTCCGAATCTTTGTTAAGCTCTTAGTTATTAATTCAACTCTTGACTTAAATCAAACTATTTGGCGCATTATTTTTTTATTTCATAGAATTTTGAAACTATTCAGAGTCAGCAGAAGCTAGTTGGGATAGTTTAAAACTAGCCCTTGTTTTTTCTGTTAATTCGAGTTGTTTAAATAAGGCTTTTTAGATATAATTGGATTATTATTATCTAAAAAGCCTCTACAGTACAGCTAGCTGTGGATTGGAGTCTATCTTTAGAAGAGTTAGTCAGGTATTTGGTAGTTCGTTGACTTGCTTCTAAAGGTAGTACATATTTCTTTATTAAACAGTTTTTGCAAAAAACTGCACACTTCCATATTGATTAGACTTTAGCCAATAGTTAAAGTTGCTACAACAGAAACACCATTGCTAACGCTGATATTACCACCTGATACTGTAGCTTGTGAAGCTTGTGTGCCAATGCTTTGGCTAGCTACGGTATTTACGGTTGCAGCACCCATAACAGCATCCATTTCTTGGTCGTTAAGTTCATTAAGGAAGTTTTCAGAATCTTGGAATAATTCAGAACCAACAGGATTTAATTCAGAAAGTTTGATATTAGCCATTTTTGTTTCTCCTTGTTTTGCTTGAGAGTTATTAAAGAGAAAATCAAATTGTTTTTGATTTCTTCTTAATCATAATTATGTGAAACAAAACTAATTAAATCAAGTAAATATAGCTATTAAATTAGACGTAAGTTCACTATTTATGTCTTACAATTCATAAAAAACTATATGTCTTTAGCAAGATCAATATCTTAATTTGTTTAACATAATCGTCGCATTGCTACTTTATTTATCCAAGTCACAGCAAAATTATTTTTGGACATAAATCAGGTAATTTGGTGTTTTTTGATTTTAGGTTAGACTGCTCCTAGTTCTTACTAAGTAGCTTAAAGTAAATTTAATAGTATTTTGATTATAAATTAACTAAAATAGCTTCACCAAACCAATAATTTTTCATCTCGTCAAGAGTTTTAATTTGTAATCCATAATAAGGATTGCCAATGATAAATAATTGTTGTTGAGGCTCGATACCTAGCAATGCTACTGCGTGGGAAAATCTTACTCCTTGATTATTTCTATTTTTTTCTTTGACATGAAGTAAAGCTGGTTTATTTAAATTAATTAAATCTTTGATAGTTAAATTAGTTTGATATTGAGGGTTCATGCCCAACTTTTTCATTGCTCGAATCTCAGTTAAAGTATTAGTACCAGAAATAGTTGTTTTGGTTAACTTTACTGCTTCTTTTTCTGTTAATTGAGGAGATATTTTTGTATAACGAGCTAAAGTTGCGATCGCAGAAGGAGCGCAAGTATATTCAGTAGTTTGAATGACGACATTATCTCTAATTAATGATTTACCAAGAAAGCGATCAACTGGTTGTAAAAAATACAATAGTACACTTAAAGCAAAACTTATTGCGCCTAGTGCTACCAATAATTGACGAATTTGTTGACGAGAAGATTTTGCCCTTAACTCAAAACCAACCAAAAAACCCAAGCAAAAAAATCCTGTTAAAAGAATACTTTTATCATAATACGCACCCAAATATAATAAAAAGCTGGTGGGAAAAAGTTTGGGTAACAGTGTAACCAAATTAAATTTATCAATAATAATTAGACTAATCAGTAGTAAGGCGATCGCAATTAATAATCCTATTAAAAGTTTTTGATGTTTTTTAAGAACACTATCTGAATCAACTCCTAGACTAGCTAATTTTTTTCCAAATAAACCACCACTAATCAGAGCAATACCAGCAATAAACAACAAAACAGACATATAATTTAGTTAAGTAAATATAATAAAAAACAAATAATCTTAGTCTCATTATTTAGCTAGATTATTAATTTTAGTATGCCAAATTAATTTAGTTATTTGCTGTGATTTAAATTAATAGATAAGGCAAATGGCAAAAAATTAAATCTTTAAATAAAATTGAAAACCTAACTATAATAATTTTGTTGTAGGCAATTAACTAAAAATATAATTAAACCTTTATTGTTAAATTTGCTCAAAAAATAATCGCTCTTAAATAACGCTTAATTTAACCTTTATTTGTTAATAAATTAAATCTATAGAAAGTTTTAGCAAAAATCTAACTCAAGCTATATTCTTTTTGTTTTTTATTTTAGCTATAACAAAGTTATTAAATTATAAGTAAAAAATGAATTGATTGTATGAAAAAAATAAATATTAGTGCCAAAAGTGGATTATGCTTATTAGCAATTATAGCTCTTCCTTTAACTAGTTCGGCTTATTTTTCTAACGCAATAGCTCAAGAAAATGAGTTAATGTATTCCACAAAAGAAGTAGAAAATGTTTCTGATAATGTCGATCAATTACTCGGTCAAACAGTGACAATTAGAGGTTCAATTGAGAAAGTAATGTCAGAAAAAGCTTTTATTCTTGAAAATAAACCATTTCCTCAAGATGTAGTAGATGAAGACCGAGTTTTAATTATTAACACTTCTGATTCATCTATTCCTGGATTACCAGAAGAAGATGATAAACTACAAGTTACAGGCACAGTAGGTAAATTTGTTTTAGCTGATGTAGAACAAAAATACGGTTTAGATTTAGATGACGAATTATATGTAGATTACGAAAACAAACCAGTTATTTTTGCTAACTATGTTGCTTTATCTCCTGAACCAAGAGAGATTACTGGAGAACCAGATTATTATTATGATAAATCAGTTGCTGTGAAGGGAGAAGTTTCAAAAGTTTTAGGAACAAATACTTTTACTATTGGTCAAGGAGAAGTAATTGATAGCGTTGATCAATTAGTAGGTGAAGATAATTTATTAGTTCTTAATCAAAGTGGTCAACCAATTCCTGCTGAGGATAAAGATATTATTGTAACAGGCGTTGTACGACCTTTTATACTTAAAGAATTAGAACGAGAGTATGAGTTAACTGAAGATTTATCAGTCAAACAAAAACTAGAGCAAGAATATTCAGAAAAACCAATTTTGATTATTAACCGTATTTATTTGTCAGAAGAATAAAAACATTTAAATATTAATAATTGCTCTTAAAATTTCTAATAGAGTTGTGGTTAACGCAACTCTATTATTGTTTTTATGCCAATCATACTAAATCCGATCACTGCTTGGTTAGCAGTATAGCCTTTCTCGCTCTTGGTGAGGTACACCATTACCAGTTACTAATTACTAATTATCAGGGATGAATAATCAACCATTAACATAAGCGAAGCGCACTACCGTAGGTCTCAACTATCAAGGCTCTACCAGAAAAATGAATTGTATTTCATTAATCTGAGAACCGCTATATAAATTAGCCTAAGATTTTGCTGCCTTGAAAATAACACAATCAGAACATAAGAATTACTTGCATTTCTAGTGGTAAATTTTTTTTGATCTTAACCACCTCCTGCTTTTGTACACAAGTGTCGGCGACACGTCTAAGCGCTTTTTACTTTCTGCCTGCTGCCTTGACTAACTTTTTAAGTATTGTATCCAAACAGAATTTATTATCAAATATATTTTGTTCAAGTTTAATTTTTAATAACAACAACTATACTGAATTGCAATACTAGATAAAGAAAATTTAAATCTATAGTAAAGATTAAGACATTATAGTCAGGTTTGTTTCGCAATTAACTATCAATAAAAACCTTTAATATAAATTATTTCAATTTAAATATGAGTAAGAGAGACAAAAATGCTCAAAGGTTAATACAATAAATCTCAAGCCTCACAGAAAAAACTACTAGTATATAGCAGTAGTACATTTTTCATGAACATCCTGTACGGTGAATTCATGAATGCTCTTTACAAAGTCCGAAAAACTTTTTTTCTAAACTAAATGATTACTATATTTTCCACAGCATCGAAGTGAAATCAAGTTAGCAATCATAATGAGTTGTAGTTGTAAACAAACCAAACAAACTAAGCTATTTAATTCGATAGATTAATTAATCTATTAAAAGATAGAAGAAATTTAGTCCCAGCTTCTTTTATACTTACGGATGTAAACAAGATTAATCATTAGATTTTATTAAAAAAGAGGAAAAAATATGGGTATTATCGCTTGGATAGTATTAGGATTAATTGCAGGCGCTTTGGCTAAATTAATTTATCCAGGTCATCAAGGTGGTGGTATTTTCGCTACGATTGGCTTAGGAATTTTAGGTGCATTAGTAGGCGGTTATCTAGGTCAAGTATTATTAGGAAGCTCGGGAGCAGCAGCAGCTTCAGCAGGAGCTTTAACTATTCCTAGCATTATTTTTGCCGTTTTAGGAGCTATGATTTTAATCTTTATTTGGGGTTTAATTACCCGCCGTGCTGCTTAATTAAACGTAGGGCTTATTGTGAACAAAAATTATTAAATTATTCATTCATATTTATTAGAAAAAAGGAGAAAATATGGGTATTATTGCTTGGATTGTATTAGGATTAATTGCAGGTGCTATTGCTAAATTAATTTATCCAGGTTCTCAAGGTGGTGGTATTTTCGCTACGATTGGCTTAGGAATTTTAGGTGCATTAGTAGGCGGTTATCTAGGTCAAGTATTATTAGGAAGCTCAGGGGCAGCAGCAGCTTCAGTAGGAGCTTTAACTATTCCTAGCATTATTTTTGCCGTTCTTGGTTCGCTATTATTAATCTTTATTTGGGGTTTAATTACCCGTCGTGCTGCTTAATTAATGCGGTAATTATTTAACCACTTAAAAAGTATTTTGGTAGTCAGCAATTGAGAACAAGCTTTAGCTCTGAACTCTTTTGGACGACCAAAATTACTACTTTACTTAAATCCTCTAGCGTTCTTTTTCTTTTTAGTTTTAGATTTAGATTTTTGTACTTGTGCTACCGCTTCTTCAAACAGAGTTTGTAAATGCAAGGGAACGCTCGCTATTTCAGGTAACTGCGGTGTTGAAGACTTATCGTATTCCAATAGCGTAGGTTCTAAATCTGTTTCTAGTTTGAAATTAGGACGTTGGAGGAAAATTTGTAACAACTTTTCTAACTGGCGGGGAAATTCTTCTTTTAATTGTTGCCAAACATAAAAATTAATTTGAGGTTCTTCTAGATATTTACGAACTATTGGTTGAAAGTTTGGTTGTTCTTGAAAATTTCCGCTTTGAAGTAGTTCGGTAAATTTAGTATAGCTAGGAAGAAACATTTGTCCCCAACGCGGATGAGAAAATACTGTAACTTGTTCAGCTTGTTTAATTTCTGGTGGTAACTCTACTTTAGGAGTCACCATTGAAAGTTTGTCTTTACTTCTTAACACTTTGGCAACTGTTTCTGCATCTGCACCCAATTCTGTTGCTGCTTCGGTGATTTCTGCTTCATCTGTTCCTGTGGATGCGATAATTGATTGAAAAGATTGGGAATCATCAATTCCTGCTGCTGCTAGTCGTTTTTTGCTCATTTGCTGTTGCAATTCGCTAATTTTTTGATTAAGCTCTCGTCCAGGTAGGATAAGACGATCGCTTTTGAAGAAATCAACAAATTCCTGATGATATTCAGCTACTGACTCCCAAGCTTGTTCTAATAATTCTGGTGCATCACCATAAAGAAAGTCAGGATAGTTACTTTTAAACTCCCCAATGGCGACAGCCAATTTCGGTTTACTCAATCTACCTTTGGTAATAAAGTCACTAAAAAAGAACCATTCCTGTTCGTTAATTGGTGCAATTCTCGTTAAGATTATCTCTCCTGGTTGCCATCTCTTCATCTCTTTCGTAGGCAGTTGAGAATGAGTGTAGACACGATATTGTTTGGCTGTAAGCCAGTTCATCAAATCAAAGTAATTCTCTTGAATTTGGTGAATTTCAAATAAACCTGTCAAGTTTTTCTGCCAATTTTGTAATAAATTGCGGTCGCTCTCAGATAAATCAGTTTGAGCTAAAAAAATTGCTAAAGGAGTTTGAGTACCGACTTTTCCTTCAGTAATAAAAGTATCGATAGTTAAATTTTGTTGTTTAATTCCGTAGTTGCTTCTTTTACTTTGTTGAGCAGCATAAGTTTCTAGCGCAACCGCAAGCTCTCCTTCAGCATCATAAACAAAATCTATTAACTTCTGTTTAAGAGCGATCGCTTTTTCTGTAACTTGAGTCATATACTAAGTTGTTTGAATCCAATCGCCTCATTATAGTCAAAACAACTTAGTCGAACATCTAATTGATGGTAGATTTTATTCTTGCTCAAGAAGTCGAGTCAATCTTTGTCTCATATTTTCGCTCTGCTGCTTATCTTTAGGCACAGTAAGCACACGAAGATCTACTTCGACAATATTCTCAAGTCTGGTGGTTTTTTCCCAAACTTTACTTTCGACTTCCGATTCATGTTCGTAACGAAATGTTACTGTTTCATGATTGACCTCAAGAATTTCCACATTTTTAATCCAGCCATTGCTGCTTTTGACATAAAGCCAGACATTGGGCTTACCCATTAATTCTTTTAGTTTGTTTTCCATAAAAACTTTGGCTCGAAGTAGAGACAACCAGAAAGCTTGTTTTTAGCTATCTATCTACAGATAGATTTTCATGTTTTAACATTAAATGGCAAATTTGTAAATTAAGTGCCTAGCAAACGTCCGTACTGTAATCAATGTGACTGTTTGTCTATTTATTTACTACAACAAATTTTATTTCTTTATATAGACGAAATAACTGTGACCATTTACGAAAATCAAATTAGTAGCTATCAGTAATTTAACTATCTTTAATTTGATTAAAAGGTAACAATTTAAATGGAAGTAATACCTAGAAAAAGAGGAGTAGGACTCTTTAGCGATCGCAGACAAGTAGAATTAGCAGTTTCAAAGCTAAAAAATTCAGGCTTTCCAATGGAACAGGTTGCGATTATTGTCCGCAACGCTCAACAAGAACAAGAGATTCACGGAATTGAGGTTCAAGATTATCGAGGTAATCATACACAAGAAGGCGCAGTCACAGGTATTTTAACTGGTGGTGCAATTGGTAGTATTACTGGTTTATTAGTTGGCTTAGGTGTGTTGGCAATTCCTGGGATTGGACCGATTTTATTAGCTGGAGCAGAAGCAACCGCATTGGTGACAGCTTTAGCAGGAGGAACAATTGGTGGAGTTACTGGCGGATTAGTTGGCGCATTAATTGGTTTAGGAATTCCTGAAACAAGAGTAAAAATTTATCGAGATGGAATTCTTAACGGAGATTATTTAATTGTTATTGATGGTACAGAATCCCAACTAGTTGAGGCTCAACATATTCTTGATCGTTATGACATTGAAGAATGGAAAATTTATGAAGGGGTGCATCAATCTCAACCCGATCCCGAGTCTAGATTGAACTTAAACTCATTGAATTCAACTATTTCTGAACCTCCTAAACAGCCACAAAAAATTAATAATCCAGAAATTGAACCAAGAGAAACTCATGAAATAATTGAAGCAGAAAATCTTGTCAATCAGATTGATTATGAACCAAAAAATATTAACCATACTCAACTAGAAACCAATGAAATAATTGAAGTAAAACCTTTACAAAATCAAGTCGATTATGAACCAAAAAATATTAGGAATACTCAACTAGAAACCAATGAAATAATTAAAGAAAAACCTTTACAAAATCAGGTAAATTATGAACTAAAAACTAATACTCAGACTCAAGTAACACCAGACAATTCAATCTTTCCTGCAACTGAAGAAACTACTTACGAACCTAATCCGCAGCTTACAAAAAGTCGGATTGCTCGTCCAGTTAAAATTATTAATAACAAACCAAAAGTAATTATTGTCGATCTGCGTGATTAATCAAGCAAAGATTTTTTTTGTACAGATTTTGCTTTCAAGATCTTATTGAATTTTTTTGTGCGTTCAAACACACTCTATAGCTAGATATAGATAAATGCGCGGTTTATATATTTCATAAGTTAGATGAAAACAACTGAGTTTTTAAATAACGTAGAAATAACAATAAAAATATTAAAGGAGAAATTCTTGTATGGTTTTAGCGAAAATTACCGATGTCTATCCTAATTATAAGGACGATATCTTTGGCGGTGACGATATCAAAAAATTCTCTGTATATAGCTATACTAACGATAAAATCGGTTCTGTCCACGATATCTTAGTTGATGAAACAGGTCGTTTCCGTTATTTTGTAATTGATACAGGTTTCTGGATTTTTGGTAAAAAAGTACTCTTACCAGTAGGACGTGCCAATGTAGATTATGGTCAAGAACGCATCTATGCAATCGGTTTAACCGAAGAACAGGCTAATCAATTGCCTGAATACAATGAAAACATGACTGTTGACTATGATTACGAAGAAAGGGTAAGAAGTACCTATCGTACGGGAGTCGAATCTCCTGACATGACTGCTGCTACTGCTGGAGCATCTGTTGGTGCGACAGCTACCAATTATGACCGCAATACCTACCGTTATGATAACGAACCAACCTTTTATCAATTAAGCGATCGCGATCATGGCAATCTTCGTCAGTATCAACAGAGTTTAATGTCTCATCGCAATAATTTCCGTACTACTGCGGGAAGAGGTTTATATAAAATCAGAGATATTTATCCAGACTATCGCAACATTTTTGACAACGACGACTTACTAGATTATTCCTTCTACAGTGATACTGATGAAAAAGTCGGTTCGGTCAAAGATATTTTAGTTGATTCAGAAGGTAATTTCCGATACTTTGTAGTAGATACTGGTATTTGGATTTTTGGTAAAAAGATTATCATTCCTGTTGGTCGGGTTCGGATCGACCGCGCTCAACAACGTCTTTATGGAGTAGGTTTAACTAAAGAACAAGCAGAACATTTACCCGAATACGACGATGACATGACCGTTGACTACGACTACGAAGAGCGAGTCAGAAGCGTCTATCGTACCGCACCTCGGACTACTACTGCTAGTACAACAACCACTAGCTATGACCGCGATACCTACGGATATGACCGCGAACCTGCGTTGTACAATATGAGTGAGCGCGATCATCAAAATCTTAAACTCTATGAAGAGCGTTTAGTTGCTAACAAAGAACGTCTTCGTGCTGGTTCAGTTTCAGTAGGTAAACGAGTTGAAACTAAAACCGCAGAAGTTTCTGTTCCTGTAGAAAAAGAGCGAGTTGTAATTGAACGTCATAGTCCCACTGAAAGTGTACCAGTTACACCAGGGGAAGCTGCTTTCCAAGAAGGTGAAGTTGCTCGTGTAGAAGTTTACGAAGAAACTGCTGACATTGAAAAGCAAGCTTTCGTTCGTGAAGAAGTATCAATTCGCAAAGAAGTAGAACAAGATACTGTGACCGCTAGTGAAACAGTTCGTCGTGAAGAATTAGAGTTAGATGCGGATGGTAACCCGATCATTGAACGAAGATAACAGCTATTCATTATTCAATTAGTTGAATCTTTGTAAGATTGGCTCATTAACAACAACATAACTAAAGTAAACTTACGCATCGGTTAAAACCTTGATTGCGTAAGTTTTACTCTAAAAAGTTTAACAATACAGATAATCTTATGAACATGAACTATATTAATAGACAAGCTCAAAGAACAGAGCTTAGTTTATTATTGGCACAATTAAATCAACAATTAATTTCTTATCAAATAGTTGATTATTATGGTAAGATTTTCGCAACTATTAAAGATTTTTACTACGATAGTCAAAAACACATTAATTTATTAGTTAATTTAATAACATCTAAGTCAGAATCTGAATTGAGACAAATAAATTTTGAATTAATTCAAAAAGTAAATTTACCTCAGAAACAAATAGTAGTTAATTTAAGTCCTGAACAATTTGAACAACTACCTCTTTATCAACCATCACTTCGAGAGCAACAATCAGAAAGAACAGCAATGAATCATAATAAAGATGAATTTGAGCGCACAATTCCTTTATTAGAAGAAAGATTACTAGTTAATCGTCGTCAACACAAAGCTGGTGAAATTGTTGTTCGTAAGCAGATTGAAACGCGGATAATAGAAGTTCCCTTGCGTCGAGAAATTTTAATTATTGAGCAAGTAGAACCAGAAAATAAATTACTGGCGACAATTGATTTGGAAGAAGAAACAATTAATCAATCAAACTTTAATCATCAAGGAGTCAAAGCAACTGAATATTTAGTTAGAGGTGAATTTGAATCTATTGAAGCAGCCAATCAGATTCTGCACAAAATTAGTCAACTTCCTATAAGCGATCGCCAAAAAATTAGAATAGAAATAGTTGCAGATAGTCCTCAACAACAAGCAATCTACCAACAAGTAATGTCTAATTATCAAACAACTTGAATCGGTTGAGATAAAATAGCGAGTAAACTGAACAATTACTGCTAATTTCAGTTAAGTAGAACTCATGGTTAAAATAGGCGTAAACTATAAACTCTAAGTTATTACTTATTTAAAAGATTTTAGATAAGTGTCTACCCAATTAAAAACTGCTGTAATTAAACAATTACTCGCCGTAATAGTAATTATCGAACTTGTTTGAATTTGTCCAAACCAACAAAAAATTGTTCTGTAAACAAGCTCAACACAGTCCGATTTTCATTAATTTTTATATTTGCACTAATAGACATACCTGATTGTAAAGGAATATTTTTACCTTTAATTGTAAAATCTTGTCTTTCTAATTCAATTTTGGCAGGAAAACGGAAATAATCGTAGGTTTGATCTGGTTCTAAAGCATCTGAGCCGATCGAACTTACTGTGCCTTTGACATCTCCAAATTCACTAAAAGGAAAAGTATCGATTCTAACATCGGTAATCATTCCTTTCTGCACAAAACCAATATCATTAGTAGTAATAAAAACTTCTCCAATCAACTGATCATCAGGTACAATTTTTAAAATTGGCTCTGCGTTTTGTCCTGCTGGTGGTACATAACCAGGATAGGCTTTGAGGTCAAAAACTGTACCTCCTACAGGAGCATACAAAGCTTGATATTTAAGAGTTTGTTCAGTACCACTGATTTGACTATTCAATTCAGCAATTCGTTTGTCATTTTCAACAATGCTTTTGTTCAACTGAGTGTCAATTTCGGCAATTCGCTGATTATTCTCTGCCATTTTGTCCCGAATCTCTCGTTCCGACAAAGAAGTAGTATTAAGTAATTGCTCTCTAGCTTGAGTGATGTCGAGACGTAATCGTTGTTCTTCTTCTTGTAATCTTTCGATATCTGCTGAAGCAGTTTGTATTTCTTGTTTAGCGCGATCGCGTTCAATTGTTCCAGTAGACCTTTGTTCAATCAAAGATTTATAACGATCATTAACTTTTTGTCGCTGTGTTTCTACCTGAAATTGGGATAAAGCTCCTTGTTGAGATAACGGTTCAACAGATTTGAGAATATTACGTTCAATTTTTAAACTTTCTTCGGCTTGAGCGATCGCATCTCGATTGCGTTGTTCAATTTCGGCTAATACCTGTTTAGCTGTAGCTAATTTGGCACGAGCATCAGCAAGTTGTACCTGATTTTGATTGAGTTGTTTCTCTAGTTGTTCTGCTTCTAATCTAGCTGATGCGATACGAGATTGAAGCTCGGTTTGTGCTGCATTTAAACGAGCTAATTGTTCTGCCGATAAGTTTCCACTATCTGCACCAAGCTGAGAAAGAAATAATTGGTTTTCTGAGAGTAATTCTCCTCGATTGCGTGCTAAAAAAGCAACTTCTCTAGGAATATTCAAAGATGCGATCGTATTTTCAACGGTGTTTCCTGTTATTTCCCCATTCATCAAAGCCCGATAGAATTTATTTTCTTGTAACAAAGACTGACGAATATTTTTTTCTGATTCTAGTTGGGCTTGAGAAGTAGTTTCATCTAAAGTAAGTAATAGGTCGCCTTTTTTAACCTTTTGTCCCTCTTCAACTTCAACTTCTTCAACTACACCATTAGTAGGAACTTGTATTTCTTTTACTTTACCAATCGGTTTAAGTTGTCCTCGAGCAGGAACTACTTGCTCAATTTTAGCCACTGAAGCCCAAATTACAGCAAAAGTCGTTACGCCAATAATAGACCAAATAATAGCTCGCGACCATCGAGGAGATTGCCGTAGCACAACCGTTTCCTCAAATTTACGCTCAGCCAAACTGGAACTATTTTTAACTGCTAAAGCTGAGGCAGAACGATTCTCTTTAGCCATAGTAGCTACTAGTTTACCATTGCCATTGACTGCTGACCCTGACGTTACATCTGATGCAGTAGCAGAAGCCGAATCTGAAAAGCTCTTGGGCGTTAATGGTAAAATTTTCTGAAACGCTCCAGGTCCAATTTGAGCATAACCACGATATACAGATCTAATTGCTTCAGTAAGTTCTTTGGCAGGAGTTCCCTTAAGTAAATAACCCATTGCTCCTGCACCTAAAGAACGAGCTACATATTCTTGATTATCATAAGTACTTAACACCAAAACCTTAATATCAGGAAACTGTTCGCAGATTACTTGAGTAGCACCCATGCCATCAAGTCCAGGCATTTCCATATCCATCAAAACGATATTAGGTTGGAGACTTTCTACCTGTTTAATGGCATCCTCTCCATCTTCTGCTGTTCCTACTACCTCAAAGTCTTCTTCTGTCTTAATTAAAGCTTTGAGTCCCTCCCTAATCATTTTTTGATCGTCTACAATCAGGATACGAATCCTGTCTACTTGATTATTAAGAGGGCTTTCTTTAGTCTGATTGCCAGATGAATTCATCTTTAGTTATTGGTAATTGTCTAAAATAAGGAGTTCTGAGAATCATTAAGGACATTAATTTTTGCCACAACAAGTGGTTCAAACCTTATTGTACCGACGACTGTAATACACAGAACTCAACTATCAACCTATGCGATCCTTTATAACTAATATTTTATTAATTAGACATCAGTAATAAATTGAAATTTAATTAGCAACTTGAGCCACAATTGTGCGATGACGAGGACTATTAGGAATGATCTTAGGCACATTAAAACCTTGATCAACTAGAGTTTGAGAAATATCTAAACTAAAATATTGATCCAAATATGGTTCAGTACTTTTGAGTAAAGTAAGGACATAGGGAGGCATTTTTTTATACACCTCCGATTGAGGATTCATATCCATAATGGTCAAATATCCTCCTGGACGAAGTAGACGACGAGCTTCGGTGATAATTGCTTGTGCTGCTGTTTGAGGCAGTTCGTGGAACAATAAACAGGCAGAAACTAAATCAAAGGAAGCCTCAGTTAAACCAGTCGCTTCCGCAGCAGCGTGTAGCCATTTAATCTCTTTATTTGGCTGTTTTTGGCAACGATACTGAGCAACAGCCAAAAAATAGGGTGATAAATCAACTCCAGTTAGTTGAGCTTGAGGATAAATCTCTTGAAGAGCCATCGTACTCATTCCTACGCTACAACCAATGTCAAGAATATCTTGAGGTTGAATTGATTGCGCTTGTATGACTTGATGATAGCTTTGGCGTAATTGAGGATCACCATTTGCACTTTTACCTGACCAGATTGTCGAATGAACTGCATAAGCTGCTGATTCGACTTCCCAAGCTGCTTCCCAACTGAGATTCCCTTGTTCATAAGCATGGAAAGAACGCAAATAATAATCAGGATATTGTAATTGAGGATTAGTTATGGCAGCTATTTCTGCGTCCCAATTACGCTGACTTAATTGTCGAACATTTTCTCGCCAAGGTACACCGAGAGCTTCGGCTCTATCGATCATCATTTTTCTAGCTCGATATTTGGCAAAATTTGCTAATGGTTTGATTGCCAAGATTCCATTAACTAAGCGTGAGGCTAAACCTAATTGGTTTGTGGTTGAAGTAGCAGTCATGAAGTTAATAATTGTTAAGTTATTTTAAGTCGAAACTTTTTCGTATCTCAAAGTTTTTATATCATGTTGGCTGTAGCAGAAAAATCAAAGTCTGTTAATTGAGTTTAATTGAGTTGTATTTCTTTACCTTTGTTAATTTTGAGCTAGTTTTATTGCTATTGAGGGGTTGGTATTGCAAAAATTTAATTAAATAATTCAAGTTAAGTTTAGAGATAGAGCAGTCGAAGCTAAGATTAAGACATTTCCTGTTCCCTTGGTTTAAGATTATGATTTCCGCGCACTATAGTTCGCTTGCTATTTTGCAACAAAATTGTATCAAATTAGCTAAGATTCTATAAACCTCCCCTCATTGACTAAAAATATTGCAATAATAATAATCGCGACTAGATTATTTATTTGATTGAGTCACTCTCAATCTGGAGAAGTGAAAGTACGCCAGTAAAGATTATTGACCGCAGTTTGATTATCCTGTGGTAAATGTCTTTAATGGCGTTTTCTCGTAAATATGCTTTGAGCAAGATTAAAGCTTTAAAAAGCTATTTTCTTAATTACAAATGGTAAGATTTACTTTTTTGCCAAGAAATTTGTTTTTCTTAGAAATTGACCACATTTCAAAATTTTATTGTCATTTTTTTGGCAACAATTAAAATTATTTATTAGCTACTTTGCGTTTAAAATAAACTTCCATTACCTGACGTACCATTGGTCCTGCTACTGAACCACCACCTCCGCCAGAATGTTCGGCAAATGCCACCACCACAATTTCAGGTTGATCAAAGGGAGCATAAGCACCAAACCAAGCATGAGATTCACCAGGAGGAGCTTCTGCTGTACCGCTTTTTCCAGCAGCCGAAGGTATTTCTGGAACATTTAATCTTGTACCTGTACCACTAGTTACAACTGCTCTCAAACCATTGCGAAGAGTTGAAATAGTACTAGGTTTGAGGTTTAAATTAATTCGTTGTGCTTGTTTAGTCTGATTGTCTGTTTCTAGTAGATGGGGTTGAACTCGATATCCACCATTGGCTATAGCAGAAAACATGACTGCTACTTGTACAGGTGTAGCCAGAGTAAAACCCTGACCGATAGACATATTAACTGTATCACCCACTGTCCAACCCCAGTCATTAAAATTTAGACGTTTCCAAGCATCATCGGCAATCAAACCTGCCGTTTCGCCTTGAAGTTCTATTCCTGTTTTTTGACCATAACCATAGTTTCTTGCCCATTTAATTAAAGCTTCTCCTCCTACTCCGCGACCAATTTGAGCATGAAAAGTATTACTACTCCAACTTAACGCTCCCACATAACCCATCGAACCAAAACCAGCATGATTCCATTCTCGAAAATAAGTTCCGCCTATATTAATACCTGCATAAGTACCTAAAACTGTCTGAGGAGGAAATTTACCCGATTCCATGCCTGCGGTGTCGGTAACAACTTTAAAAGTAGAAGCAGGAGGAAAACCACGCAAAGCCATATTTAAGAAAGGATTTCCTTGTGACTGTAACTGTTGCCAAATTTCAGGAGTAATTCGAGTCGAAAATATATTAGGATCGAAACTAGGATAACTCGCGATCGCGATAACTGCACCATTGTTAGGATCAAGAGCAATAATTGCACCTTTTTGTTTTCCTAAAGCTGTTTCTGCTGCTTTTTGTACTTCTAAATCAATAGTCAAAGTAATATCTTTACCTGATTTAGGCGGTTTTTCACCCAAAAATCTTAAAACCTTACCGCTTCCATCTACTTCTAACTTTAATCCTCCCCATGCTCCCCGCAACTTTGATTCAAAAGATTCTTCTACCCCCATTTTGCCAATTACATCACCAAGACGATAACCATCTTTTTTCTTCGCATTGAGTTCTTCTTGATTAATTTCTCCTGTATAACCAAGCACATGGGCTGCTGTTTTCCCATTAGGATAATATCTAACCCGATCAATATCTACTTCTACCCATTTAAGTTGGGGACGATATTCTTCAATTGCTGTAATTTGAGTAGGAGTTAAACTACGAGCAATAGGGATAAGGCTGGGATAATTAAAACCTGCTTGTTCAACTTTTTGTTGAATCTCTTCAGGAGGTAAATTGAGAATTTGGGCTAATATTTGCTTAATTTGTGACCAATTACCTTGTTTTTGAGCCTTAGGCCACACATAAGCAGAATGAGAAAGACGAGTAGTCGCTAAAACTTTGCCTTTGCGGTCAAAAATGTTAGCTCTAACTGGTGGTTTAGGGACGAGCCGAATTCGATTATCTTCTGCTTTAGCTTGATTAATTTCTCCTTGTTCTAATTGCAAATAAGCTAAACGCCAAACAATTCCTCCAAACAAAAACGCCGTGATTGAGATAGTAATCACTATAGACTGAAATTGTCGCCCAACAGTACGCACATTTTCTTGACGTTTAGTTTTAGACAAAGAACTAAGAGTAGTCATAAAAATAAGAATTCACAATTAAATAAAGAAAAAATAGGGTTACTGTATCAAATCACTTACAACTCTATAATTCCCATTATTGGGTTAAATGCTGACAGAGTTGATCAACTCTATATTTAGATTTACGAAAAATATGCAAATAATCCTCATTTAGCTGGCCAACAAATTTATTCAGTAAAGTAATTTTGCCTAATAAGCCAACTGCATCTCCAAAGGTAACGATATCCAATTTTACTTAATATTTTTTTAAGCTGCTTAAAAATGATTTAAGCTAATCTTATGACTAGAAGGAAAGAGAAGTAATTTTCAACGTTTTGTTTACTATATTTTTATGACCAAAAGAAACAGGTTACAAGCCTTTTCTTAAAAGAAAAAAAATCTCAATCAGGCGAGGTTTACGTTGCCGTCCCTTCATTTGAGAAAACCTCAAATGCTTGAGAAGTCCGTGGCGGGGAAGACCTCTCACTTTTAGAGTAGTAACTGATAACTGGTAACTTTGCGCAAAAAAAGGTGCGTTCATTACGCACCCAACCAATTCGATAGTCAAACCTCAAAGTATGATAATCTTCACTGATTTTTTACTTTCATAATGTCCATCAGTTACTTTTCTGCAAAAAACTTGGACGAGGAAATTACAACTTGATGAAGTTTACCAAAAAGCGATCTCGCTCCCAGCGAGGCGCATTCGCGATCGCTCTTTGGCTAGCTCAAAATTGTGTGATTGGCAGTTTTGTTTTGAAACTCGATCTCAATTTAAACATAGAGTTAATAAAATTTTTTCCGTATTTGTAATGAGGCGGTCAGTATTTTCCCTTGATAAACTGACGCTATCTTTACATTAAGGAATAACTTTACCGAGAAAGTATTCATGTCTGAAGCAATATCTTCAACTCAAGTTACTTTAGCTCATTTGATTCCTGCTCCTTTTGTTTTACAGGTAGGAAAAGCTTTGCATGAAGAAGGAATGCTAGCTCGTTTTGCTACTACTTTTGTCAAACAACCTCAGGCGAAATGGCAAAAAGCTTTGTGTCAATTGGCAAAAACAGTTCAGTTTGATTTAGCACGACAAATATCTCGTAGAGAAGTTTCTGAAATCCCTCTATTTTTAGTTAAAGATCATCCTTGGAGAGAATTAACTCGTTTATTAGTATCTCGAATAGACAATCAAAAAATTTTGACAGATGCTATATTTCACTGGGAACTGATGGACTTTGATCGCTGGGTTGCTCGTGAAAATATTGAAGCAAGTAATGTTGTTTATGGTTACGAATATGGTTGCCTAGATACTTTTAAAACGGCTAAACAACAAGGAATAGCTACAATATATGATCTTCCCTCTCCAGAACACGATTTTTCTGAAAATATTATTCATCAAGAAATAGCTAATTATTCAGAATTAAATACCTCTTACCGACAATATACAAGAAAACGTCAACAAATACGTACTCAAAGACGCATAGAAGAATGGAAATTAGCAGATTTAGTGATTGCTAATTCAGAATTTACTAAAAACTCTTATGCCAATGCAGGATTAAATGTAGATAAAGTTAGAGTAGTTCCCTATGGCGCACCTCCAGTATGTTCTGAAATAATTGAGAAGGGAAGTAATGATCATAAACCAGTAAATTTTTTGTGGGCTGGTACATTTAGTATCCGCAAAGGAGCGCATTATTTATTAGCTGCTTGGGAAAAACTTGAAGCTAAATCCCTAGCTAGGCTTAAGGTTTTTGGGGCAATGGGTTTACCATCTTTACTTGTTAAAAATATACCTGATTCAATTGAATTATCTGGTACTGTCCCTCGCTCAGAATTATACAAACAATATCAACAAGCAGACATACTAGTTTTTCCTACTCTCTGTGATGGCTTTGGTATGGTTGTAACAGAGGCTTTTGCTCAAGGATTACCAGTAATTACAACAGACCGCGCTGGTGCAGCAGATTTAATTCGTCATGGGGAAAACGGTTTAATTGTCCCTGCGGGAAATGCAGAAGCTTTAGCAGAAGCTTTGGAATGGTGTCTGAATAATCGTCAAGAACTAAAAAAGATGGGTCAGGCAGCGTTAGAAACGGCAGCTAATTGGCAGTGGTCTGATTATCGTCGCGCCATAGTAGATAACTTAGAAAGTGGTTTACAAGTGGCTGGCTATAGTTTATGAAGGCTCGAATTGTCTGATTAGTCTTGGTCATGTAGTCTCTAACCCCCGACTAGTTAAAAAATTAATTTACTAATATTCTTTGAAGGAAATATTTATGTTAAAGAAAAAAATTAAATTCATTTTAGATAAAACTAACATTTACTCTTATATAAAATATTCTGATTTATATGATTTATATTTGTATCTTTTTTGGAGAAGTCACTGGAAAAAATTCTTAAAGGTAGTCTCTTTTTTTGAAAATTTAATAGGAGTAGATTCTCTAATATTTGATATAGGAGCAAATCAGGGAAGTAAAACAGACGTTTATCGGAGATTTGCAAAACAAGTTGTTTGTATAGAGCCAGACAAAAAAAGTGTAAATGTATTAAAAAAAAGATTTAAAAACAGAAGTAATATAGAAATTATGTCAGTAGCAATAGGTAATAATGTAGGCAAAGCAACTTTCTATATACATAAAGAAGGCTCTTGTTACAATACAATGAATCTCAAACAGAAAAATTCTCTTGAAGAGAAAAGTCAATCAGACATTTCAGAAAAGATTGCCTTCAATGATTCCTATGAAGTTGAGATGGTTACATTAGATAATTTAATTAAAAAATGGGGAATACCTAAATATATTAAATTAGATGTAGAAGGATATGAGCTTTATGCTCTTCAAGGACTAAATTATCCAGTAGAATTTATTTCTTTTGAAGCAAACTTACCTGTTTTTATTAATGAAACTATAGAATGTATCAATCTGATCAAAAAACTTTCTTCTTCAGCAAAGTATAAGTTTTCTACTCAAGAAGGTTTTACTGGAGAGCTATCAGCTTGGTTAACTTACGAAGAAATACTTAGTTTTATTAGTAATACCAACTTACCTTTTCTTGAAATTATGGCTTGTTTAAAATTTGAAAATGCCTAAATCAATGTAGATTATTTTGATAAAAGTTATCAAGGCAAATTATTTTTTATATCCATAGTTTATTTAATATATTATTATGGCATCATTAATTAGCGAACAAATTAAATATAGTAGCAATTATACTTTAGAAAATTCTTTGAAATCTGCTTTATTTGTTTCTAATTTAGTTTATTTGAATCGAGAATCTGCTGGAGGAGCGCAAATTTGTACACAAGAATATATTGAAACTATAGAAGCAGCAGGATTTTCCCTTTCTATTGTTACATACAAAACCAACCGAGGAATATTAACCCAATTAAAAAATAAAATATGGAATCAGCCTTATGGAAATTTTATTCCTACTGAATTGATCGATATTATTGTCAATGAAGCTAATACAAAAAAAGCTGCTTATATTTTTTTAAATCAAGTAGAACTAGGTCACATAGCTAAAGAGCTTAGAAAAAAAATTGATTCAACCTGCCGTATTGTTGTCTTATCTCATGGGTTAGAAAGTACTGATATTTTTCATGGTATCCGAACTAAAAATATTCAAAACAGTTTTAATCAAGTCACTTTTAACGATGTACGGATCTTAGGCAAAAGTCTAATTCAAGAGGGAATTCACCGTCAATATATTGATTATGTATTTTGTCTTTCTCCTTTAGATGTCCAAATAGAACGCTGGCTAGGAGCAAAAAATGTAATTTGGATACCACGTACTATAAAGGTTGAGTCAATTTCTTGGCAACCTCAATATTCTCGGATAGGATTTGTTGGAACTATTAATCATCATCCTAGTTTAGAAGGTTTGGTGTTATTCCTTGAAGCTTTTGAAAAAATAGCTCCTTTTGGAGTAAGTTTGAGACTAGTTGGAGGAGAATCGATAGAAACAAAAAATCTTATTCAGAGATTTCCAATTATTGAATATTTAGGACGATTATCTAATCAAGATCTGAAAAAAGAAGCAGGTACTTGGAATTGTTTTATACATCCCATCTTTTGTTATCCAAGAGGTTGTAGTACAAAATTAGCTACAGCTCTTAGTTGGCAAATACCCATAGTCACAACTCCAGCAGGATGTAGAGGCTATAGTTGGAAAACTGGAAAGTTATCTTTAGCTGAAACCCCTGAATCTATGGCTAACTTGGTATTGCAAATGCTCAATCCTGAAGTGGCTCAAATAAATCAAAAAGAAGTTGTTTCTGTTTCTACCACTGCTCCTAGTATTCAAGAGATCGGTGAAAAAATTAGAGAATTTTTGTATGAACTTAATTAAAAAAGTATTATTAAGACCTACTTTAGACCACATACTGAATTACTGGGGGTCTAACAATGCTAAAAATTATGATCTTAAAAATACTATTGCGATCGCCTGTTCTGGTAGAGGTGGTTCTACGTGGTTGACTGAAATAATTGGTACATTACCTGGATATCCTATATTGTGGGAACCTTTGCATTTGGCGAAAAATCCTGAGTGTAAAAATTATGGATATAACTGGAATACTTATATTCCTTATCATGCAGAAGATAACATTAAGAAAAATTATCTTGAACAAATTTTAATTGGTCAAAATTTATCAACTAACATAATTTCTTCATTAGCTTTTCATCCCCAAAAATTTTTTAATTTCCAAGGTTTTCTAGTCAAATTTGTTAATGCGAATTTACTATTTAATTGGATGTTGAAACAATTTCCTATTCAGGGAATTTTAATGATTCGTCATCCTTGTGCTGTGGTTGAATCACAATTACGACATTCTGCATGGAATCATATTAATAAAAATAATCTCACTTTTCCCCAACAGTTAACCGTTGACTATCCTCATTTAGTTCAAATTTTTGAAACGATTCAAACAAGAGAAGAAATTTTAGCATTTGAATGGGCAATACAAACTTATATTCCTTTAATTCAACCAAAATCAAAATTTTTGTATATAATAACTTATGAAAAATTAATCAATGAATCAAAATTAGAAATAAATAGATTATTTAATTATTTAGGAAAACCTGTTCCCAAAAGTGCTTACGAAAAACTAAAACAAGTGAGCAAAACCACGCAACAAGTATCTAATGTAACTCACAACAAAAACGTTTTAACTGGTTGGAAAGAGCGATTATTGCCTCAACAAATAGATAATATATTAAACATAGTACATCAAGTAGGAATCAACTTTTACAACGACTCATTAATTCCTGATTACAAAAATCTATCTGATTTAGTCAATCAAAGTTAAAATAATTAGAATTATAGTTGTTTTAAATAAGAATGAAACATTTTTTCGGCTGAAAGCCTTTCATAGCAAGAAGAGATTGTCTCACTCTAAATTGAAATGACTATAAATAATCAAGCATTTTTGTAATGTTGATATGCAAATGAGTTCAAAAATAGATTTTTTGAACTCACGTATTTTGCTATTAAAGTTCAGGAATTTATCCTGTTAAAAATTTATGATTTGACTTGAGATTTGAATAGACCTCTAGTAATTTATTTCAATCATAAAATAATTCTAGAGATATCTATTTTAAAAAATAAAGATTGTTTTACTTAATTACACGAAAACAATATTATTAACATCATAGTTGGTTATACCAATTAAAACTGCTAAATCATTACCATCTGCTTTAATTAAAGTGTCGTTTCCAACTTGTAAAACCTCGACAACTCCTTGAGCAATACCTTCTAAACGAATTGTATCAATACCTACTTGAAAATCTTCTACTTGGTCAACTCCTTGACGTACATTATCGAAAACAAAGGTATCATTGCCAGCACCACCATTTAAGATATCATCGCCAAAACCACCATGTAAGGTATCATTGCCAAAGCCACCATGTAAGGTATCATTGCCGGCACCACCTCTCAGATAATCATGTCCAGCATTTCCTCTCAGAAAATCATTACCAGAACCACCATCTAGATAATCATGACCTTTACCACCATCTAAATAATCATCACCAGCACCGGCTGAGAGAGTATCATCTCCATCACCAGACCAGAGAGTATCATTTCCATTTCCTCCAATCAGATTATCATTTCCATTTCCTCCAATCAGATTGTCATTTCCATCTAGACCAGCAAGTTTGTCATCTCCACCTAGACCCGCAATTTTGTCATTGCCGATAGTGCCACTAATATTATTATTTAAATCATTACCAGATAGTATACTCATTTTAATCTTGCTCCTAATATTTTTAGTTGTTTATTGTTAAGAAAAAACTCTTAAGTAGATTCCGAATCAATTTCTTAACTACATTCATATATTATTCGGAATACACTGATAAATGGGTGAAGTTTAGGTAAAAATCAGGAGTAAAAAAATGAACATTAAATAAAGTATTAATAAATTTAAAATCAAGAAAAAGTTTAATTTTATAAAAAAAATAACAAGATATAAAAGAAATATTAAATTGAGCAAAGGTGTTCATATAAACTTTAAATAGACTTTAAAGTAAAGATAAACTTTAGACAAAAAATAGATAAATGCTCAAAAAATAGAAAAGCTTAAGTAATTAAAAACATAATTAATCACTATTTTTTATGAAAATGATTTTTTTCCGAATTAATACGTAGACAAATAACTAAATTATGTATAGTCAGTTTCTGCTTTTGCGGATATAACAAAGTTGTTGTGTGGTTGAAATTATCTTTTTTTGGCTTACAACCACTACTTAGTCACAGTAAATTTAGCCACGTCCGACATAAACGCCTGAATTTACTTCAGGCGACGCGGACTTGTAAGGAGACGGCACGGATCATTGGTCAAAATTATTTGTAAAGTGAACTAATGCTAATTAACCAAAAAATGCATATTTTAATAACGGCAGATCCAGAACTTCCAGTACCACCTCAACTCTATGGTGGCATCGAAAGGATTATTGACTTATTAGTTAAACAGTTGCAATATCGCGGTCATACAATAGGATTGTTAGCACACCGAGATTCTACTTGTCCTGCTGATTATTCTTTTACTTGGTCTGGTGTAAAATCCCAAGATAGGGTCGATATGTTACACAATACAGCTAGCTTATATTCAGCAGTAAAACAATTTCAACCAAATTTAATTCATAGCTTTTCGCGTATCTTCTACCTTTTTCCTTGGTTATTAAATTCTTCTTTACCCAAAATCATGTCTTATCAAAGACAACCTAGCAGTCGCACTGTAGCTTGGGGAAATAAATTGGGAAAAGACAGTTTAATTTTTACTGGTTGTAGTGAATATATCTGTCGTCAAGGAAGAAAGGTTGCAGGAACATGGTATCCCATTCATAATTGCGTTGAATTAGATAAATACACTTTTCAACCTACTGTTGCTGATGATGCACCTTTAGTATTTTTGAGTCGCATAGAGAAAATTAAAGGCGCACATAACGCAATAAAAGTGGCGAAAAAAACTGGTCACCGTCTGTTAATTGCAGGTAACTATAGCACTGAAGGAGAGGCTGGGAAATATTGGCAAGAAGCCATAGTTCCTCATTTAGATAAGGATGGTATCGAATATGTAGGTACTGTAGATGATGTGCAGAAAAATCAATTGCTAGGAAAAGCAGCAGCAATGATTGTTCCAATAGAATGGGAAGAACCTTTTGGTATTGTTTTCGCAGAAGCTTTAGCTTGTGGAACTCCTGTCATTTCTTGTCCTAAAGGTGCATTACCAGAAATTGTCCGTCAAGGAATTGATGGTTATTTGATTAATAATCTTCAAGAAGCTTATGATGCAGTGAATAATTTAGATCAAATTGACCGCAATAACTGCCGTCAGCGTGCGGAAAAGTGCTTTGCTGCATCAGTGATTGTGAATCAATATGAGCAATTATATTCTCAATTGCTTAATCAGAATTATTACCCAACCAAATCAAAGTCAATCCTTGTGTAATGTAAGTTTGAGCGTTTTCTTTTTTAAAGATGGTCAATTTGGGTTATTGCGTATATAACAGAAAAGAATTTATTTTTCTCCAATTGTAATAAACCATACTGGAGGGCAGAGTTTTGCAACGTCGTGTTCTAATAGTTAGCCCCCATTTCCCTCCGATTAATGCAGCCGACCATCAAAGAGTCAGGATGGCTTTACCTTATTTGCAGGAGTTTGGCTGGCAACCCCACGTCCTAGCAGTACAACCAGAAGCAGTACAAGGAGTTTGTGATCCATATTTACAATCTACTATTCCTAAAGATATTCCCATTACCTACATCAAGGCTTTACCAGTTCAATATACTAAGATTTTAGGTTTAAGTAATCTAGGTTGGCGTTGTTTGCCTTACTTAATTCCTGTAGGAGACAAGTTGTTACGAGAGAAGTCTTTTGATTTAATTTACTTTTCTACTACTGTCTTTCTTTCTATGGGTTTAGCTGCCAGATGGTTTAAAAAGTTTGGAATACCTTATATTTTAGATTTTCAAGACCCGTGGTTGAGTGATTATTATCAACAGGAAGGAAAAGAAGCAATTCCTCCTGGTGGGAGATTGAAGTATGGCTTTGCTCAGTTGATGGCACGCTATCTAGAGCCTAGTGCAATGCAATATGTCCATCATGTAACTAGTGTCTCTTCGGCTTATCCAGAAATATTGCAACAAAGATATCCTTGGCTAAAATCAAAACAATTTAGCGTCTTACCTTTTGGCGCACCCGAAGCAGATTTTAAATTATTACCAACTTTAAACATTAAACAAAGTATTTTTGATCCTAATGATGGCAAGATTCATTGGGTTTATGTAGGTCGAGGCGGTGCAGACATGGCAAAAGCACTAGAAGCTTTATTCAGAGCTATCCAAGTTAATCGTAGTCAAAACCCTCAACTATGGAAGTCGGTTAAGTTACATTTTGTCGGGACTAGCTATGCCCCAAAAGGACGAGAAACTAAAACCATTGAACCTATAGCTGTAGCTTGTGGAGTAGAAGATTTAGTCACAGAACATCCTTTACGAATTCCGTATTTTGAAGCTTTACAAATTCTCAAAGATAGTAACGGCATTTTGTTAATCGGTTCTAACGATCCTAATTATAGTGCTTCTAAGATTTATCCTTGCATTTTGGCACAAAAACCTATTTTAGGAATATTCCACGAACAAAGTTTAGTAGTTGATGTAATTGAACAAACTCAAGCAGGGGAAGTAGTGACATTTAGAAGTGAAGATGAGTCAGAAGATTTGATTAAAGCACTAACAGCAAAAATCAATCAGTTATTCAAACTTTCCCAAAGTACACCTCCTAATATTAATTGGTCAGCTTTCCAGCCCTATACAGCTAGAAATATGACCGAAAAACTATGTCAAATATTTAATCAATACGCTTTATCATAGATGACTTCTCAATTTTTAGATTTTAATCAAACTCAATCATTATCTTTACAGTTTTCGGCTCAACAAAAAAGTTTATTTCTGAAAGGATTTTGGATTTTTTCTGCTCTAAGTTTTTTCTTAATCATTACGGCTAAAGTAGATTTACTGAGTATTTTCGGAGCATTAATAATTGCAGTAGCAGCACTTTATCCTAGTTATTTATGGTGTTGCGATCGCGCTAAAGGATTACCTTTATTTCCTTTATTGGCAATCAATTATTTATTTACTCACAGCTTTCCTTTAATTGCTAAAAATGTTAATGTTCAAGAGTATTCTCCGACAGCACATTTTATTTCATCTTTAATAGTTGCCAGTTTTTTAGTAGTAGCAACTTTTACTTGGCTATCTTATGTTCAAACCAGTAGGATAGATTCAACCAAAGTTAAAGAATTTAGTAAAAAGAACATCTTTCCTTTTTTTATTAGTATTTTGATTCTTACTATTATCTATCAAATTACTTTTAGTTCTGGTTTTTTATGGTCTATATTACCTAGCTCAATTGTATCGACGATAAGAGTAATCACAAGTAGTTTAGCTTTTTTTGCTGTAATCATTATTAGTAATCTACTGGGAAAAAATTCACTTAAAAAAAATCAAGCTTATTTATTCTTAGTTACATTAACAATATTAATATTTGTATCAGGTACATCTTTGTATCTAAATATTCCTGGATTTTATGTACTATTTGCTAGCCTAGGTTGGATGTTAGGTTCGGGAAAAATTCCGTGGCGTTTGTTACTTATATCTTTTTTAATTATAGCATTTTTAAATATTGGGAAAGGAGCTACTCGTCATTACTATTGGAGTCTTCGTAATTCAGGAGTTAAACCTTCAGAATATATTCGAGTATATCAAAATTGGATTAATAATTCTTTAAAAGAGATACAACAACCTGCTGAAAATATTTTGCCTGAAAATATGGTTGAAAAGAAAACTAAAGATAATAGTTTGATTAATCGCTCTAGTGTGATTCAAATGCTCCTCAAAATTCAAACTGAAACTGGTACAGAAAAACCATATTTGTGGGGTAAAACTTATTTTATTATTCCTCAACTATTAATACCTCGAATTCTAAATCCCAATAAGATTCGTGGTGGAGAAGCCAACCATATCTTAAGTGTTTATTATGGATTGCAAAATTATCGACAAACTATTACAACTTCTATTGGTTGGGGATTATTACAAGAAGCCTATGCAAATTTTGGTTGGTTAGGTTGTATGGGACTAGGAGTGTTTTTGGGTAATTTATATGGTTGGGTTACTCGGTGGTCAATGAATACTTCTAGCTTATCATTTCGCTTTTTAGTATCTTTAATTTTTGTAACTTTAGCTTTTAAAGTAGAGGTTACTATGGGAATTTTTATTTCTGTAATTTTTCAGAGCCTCATAATTTTATCAGCCATACGAATATTTTTAATGAAGACTAGTTTTAATAATAATTCTGTAACTTGACCAACAAATCTATTTAAAAATTATGTCTTCTAAATATATCAAATCTTTTGATGGTCTAAGAGCGATCGCAATTATTTTAGTAGTCTTAGGTCATGCTAAAAATACCATTCATATTCAAGGTAGTGTTAGTCAATATGTAACTAGATTAATAGCTAATAGTAATTTGGGAGTTAGGCTTTTTTTTGTTTTAAGTGGTTATTTAATCACAATGTTACTCTTGAAAGAAATTCAAATTAATAAAACAGTTAATATTAAAAGTTTTCATCAGAAGCGAGCCATTAGAATTTTTCCTGTCTGTTACTTTTTTATTTTAATTGTGTTTATTTTGAATATAATTTGTAATTGGAATGTCAGCTTAAAAAACTTTTTAGCAGCAGCGACTTTTACTTGGAATTATCAAGGTTTATGGAATCATACACCTTGGGGTGCTGGCAACTGGTTTTTGGGACATTTATGGACTCTTTCTTTGGAAGCACAGTTTTATTTAATTTGGCCTATTATTTTAGGAATTTTAGGTATTTATAAAAGTCGTTATTTTGCTTTGTTTATAATTATTTTATTGCCATTTATTAGACTTGCTAGTTACTTTCTATTTCCTGCGCAGAGAGGATTATTAGGAATGATGTTTCATACCGCAATAGATAGTATTATGGTTGGTTGTTATATAGCGATAATCAACAATTATAAACATGATTTTTTGAAAAAAGTTTTGACAAATATTTTTAAACACAAAAATATTTTCCTTGGATTTTTGGTTCTTTGGCTATTTTTAATATCTCCGACTTTGGGCTATATGATTCGAGGATTTGGAATTTCTATAGGAATAACTATAGATGCCATTGCATCTGGATTGTTAATTGCTTGGCTTCATAATAATCCCAGCACAGCTATTAGTAAATTTTTAGGTAATGCAATTCTAGTTTATATAGGAAAAATTTCTTACAGTTTATATTTGTGGCAACAATTGTTTTTAACTGATTTAAATACTACTTTTTTGGGACAGTTTCCTTACAATATAGGATTTAGTTTTTTAGCTGCTATTATTTCTTATTATTTGATTGAAAAACCCTTTTTAAAACTTAAACCTAAAACTCAAAATTCAATAATTACTCAACAATCAAGCTAGGAGGAAGTTACTCTTGAAACTAGCTATTATTACTTCCCATCCTATTCAATACTATGCTCCGTGGTTTAGTTATATTAACCAAAACACTAACCTAGAGTTAAAAGTTTTTTATCTCTGGAATTTTGGAATAACAGAAACAATTGACCTAGAATTTAAAAAATCTATTAAATGGGATATTCCTTTGTTAGATGGATACAATTATGAATTTGTACCGAATGTAAGTAAAAATCCAGGAACAAAAAGTATTAAAGGATTACAAAACCCTACTTTATTATCAACAGTTGCTAAATATAATCCAGACGCAGTAATGTTAATCGGTTATAATTATGCAAGTCTTTATCGTTTTATCTTCCAGTGGAATATTAATCAAGCACCTTTAATATTTAGAGGTGATTCTCATTTATTACAATGTCCAAAAGGATGGAAAGCTTCTTTTAGACGTAAATTTATTTCATTAATATATAGTCGCTTTGCTGCTTTTTTATATGTAGGAAAAGCCAACTATGAATATTTTACTTATCATGAAGTCAAATCGAAGCAGTTATTTTTTGCACCTCACGCTATAGATAATAATAGATTTTTACAAGCAGCAGAGCCAGCTAAAAAAGAAGCTATTAAATGGAAAAAAGAATTAGGTATTCCCGATCATAACAAAGTTATTTTATTCGCAGGTAAATTTAATTCTAAAAAACGTCCTCTTGATTTACTTCAAGCTTATAAACAAGCAAATTTAAAAGATGTTGTTCTTTTATTTGTAGGAGGAGGAGAATTAGAAACTGAGCTAAAAAAACAAGCAGCAGAGCATCCTAATATTTTCTTTGCACCTTTTCAAAATCAGCAGATGATGCCTCGCACTTATGCTATAGCAGATTTATTTATTTTACCTAGTTATGGTTACGGTGAAACGTGGGGTTTAGCTGTTAATGAAGCTATGTGTTTATCCTGCCCTATTATTGTTAGTAATCATGTAGGCTGTGGACAAGATTTAGTAAAACCTTATCACAATGGTCTAATATTTGAAGCAGGAAATATATCTGATTTAACTAAATTAATAAAACTTGCTTTTTCTAATTCGGAAAGGTTAAAACAGTGGAGTTTTAAAAGCAGTGAAATAATTCAGCAGTATAGTTATCAACAAACGACAGAAGGATTACTTAAAGCTCTTAGTCATATTTAAAAAATTAAATAAGGATTATTAAAAAGATGCTTTTACCGAATTTTATTTTTGCAGGCGCACCTAAATCTGCTTCTAGTACTTTATTTGAATATATTAAACAGCATCCTGATATTTATATGTGTCCAATCAAAGAACCTTTTTTCTTTGACTTTAACTATGAAAAAGGAATTGATTGGTATCAAAGTTTATTTAGTAACTATCAAGGAGAAAAAATTATTGGAGAAGCTACAGTGTGGTATATGAGATGGAAAAGTGTACCTCAACGTATATATCAAACTATTCCTAATTCAAAATTTCTTTTTGTTTTGCGAAATCCTATTGAGCGAGCTTTTTCCAATTATCAAATGGATCTTTTCGGAGGCAAATATACTTTAGATCAAACTTTTGGTTATGTAATCCGCAATGAATTTAAAGATTCAAGTATTGATCGTACCATAGTAAGTTCAGGCTTTTATTACGAACAGCTTAAGAGATTTGAAGAGTACTTTGATCCCAGTAATTTTCTAATTATTTTATACGAAGATTTGAAAAATGATCTTCGTGCAGTTGAGAAAAAAATTTATGAATTTTTAGATGTTGATTCTAATTTTCAAGCAATAAATCCTGATAACCGCATGATTGGTCGTTGTTTAAAAAATGAAAAACTTTTAATTAAATTATCTCAATTACCTGGTTTTAATAAAATTTGGCAGAAACATCGTCAGTTTAGAAAATTATTTATCTACGAAAATTCTACAATTAATAAGCAAAAAATTGCAACTATGAGCAAGGAAGATCGTGAATATCTAAATTTTGTTTATGCCAAACATAATGATTTGCTTAGTAAATATATAAATCAAGATTTAAGTCATTGGCAATAAGTAGTATTTCTTATGTTAATTTCTCAAGTTCCATCAAAAATTCATTTATGGTTACCTGATATTTTTGCTTTTAAAGGTGGTATTCAAGTTTATTCTGCTTTTTTATTACAAGCTATACAAAATATTTATCAAAAAAAAGCAAATTATAGTGTTTTTCTCAAACATGATCAAAATTTTTCATTAAACAGTTTATATTTACCTGATACTAATTTTTACTTTGCAGGAAAAATTCCTTTATCTTTGCGCACGCCTTTTTTTGCCACGCAATTAATTTCTTATGGTATTTGGCAAAAACCCGATCTAGTAATTATTACTCATCTCAATTTTACTGTTGCAGCTTATTATTTAAAACGCTTGATGGGAATTCCTTATATTGCGATCGCGCATGGGGTAGAAGCTTGGAATATTACTAACCCTAAAATACAAAAAGCTTTACAGTACGCAGATAAAATTTTAGCAGTAAGTAACTACACTAGACAACGGTTATTAAAAGAGCAAAACTTAGACCCCATTAAAGTATCTATCTTACCTAATACTTTTGACAGCGATCGCTTTAAGATTGAATCTAAACCAACTTATTTACTGAATCGCTATCATCTTAAACCCGATCAACCAGTCATACTAACTGTTAATCGTCTTGCGAGTCAAGAATCATATCGGGGATATGACCGTATTATTGAAGCCTTACCTTATATTCGGCAACATATACCTAATGTTCATTATATTATTGTTGGCAAAGGAGATGACCGCGAGCGTTTAGAAAAATTAATCCTTCAACAAAATTTACAAGATTGCATTACCCTAGCTGGGTTTATTTGTGATGAAGAATTACCAGCTTTTTATCAACTCTGCGATTTATTTGCCATGCCCAGTAAACTAGAAGGTTTTGGTATAGTTTATCTTGAAGCCTTAGCCTCTGGAAAACCAGTTTTAGGAGGTAATCAAGATGGTGCGATCGATGCTTTGTGTGATGGAGAATTAGGTATACTAGTAAATCCCGACAATGTAAAAGAAATTGCTACTAATATCATAAACATTTTACAAAAAAAATCTAATCATTCGTTAATCTATCAACCACAACAGTTAAGAGAAAAAGTAATTCAAAATTTTGGTTTTGATAAATTTCAACAAACTTTGGCTAATTTATTAGAACAGTTATTATTTGAAGTAAACTAAATGAAAGTTTTACATATTATTCCCTCTATCTCGCCTGTAAGAGGAGGTCCTAGTCAAGCTGTTTTAGAAATTGTTAGCGCACTTTGTAACCTAGATATTGAAGCAGAAATTGTTACAACTAACGATAATGGCAATAGTCTTTTAGATGTTCCTTTATGCAGTAAAACCCAATATCAACAAATTCCTGTTTGGTTTTTTCCTCGTTTTTCACCATCAATTCATTCTTTTAGAGAATTTGCTTTTTCTAGTCAATTAACTAGTTGGTTGTGGCGCAATATAACTAATTACGATCTATTGCATATTCATGCTATTTTT
Organism: Stanieria cyanosphaera PCC 7437; assembly: GCF_000317575.1. NCBI lineage: Bacteria > Bacillati > Cyanobacteriota > Cyanophyceae > Pleurocapsales > Dermocarpellaceae > Stanieria > Stanieria cyanosphaera. Next base: position 2,525,049 of record NC_019748.1, read on the forward strand.
TCTTATCCTTCAACAATAGCAATGTATATTGCTCGTCTTAAAAATATTCCTTATATTTGTCGACCTTTAGGTCAATTGTGTCAGTGGTCTTTACAACAAAGTTATCAAAAAAAACAAGCTTATCTTAGTTTAATTGAAAAAGCTAATCTTAATGGCTCACAAGTATTACATTTCACCTCAGAACAAGAAAAGCAAGAAGCAGCTAATCTCAATTTAGAATGTCCTAGTTTTATTCTTCCTCATGGTATAGCTATTCCAACTCAAATACCAGAAGCAAGAAGTAAATTGCGACATCAACTACAAGTAAGAGAAAATGAACCAATTATTTTATTTTTATCTCGATTACATCATAAAAAAGGATTGAATTATTTAATTCCTGCTTTAGGAAAAGTAACTCATCAATCTTTTACTTTTGTTTTAGCTGGAAATGGAGATGCTGAATATGAAATTGAAATAGAAAAAATGTTACATCAATATAATATTTATAATCGAACCCATCGAGTTGGTTTTGTCGAAGGAGAATATAAAAATTTGTTACTACAAGGTGCGGATATTTTTGCTCTTACTTCTTTTTCAGAAAACTTTGGGATTGCAGTTTTAGAAGCTTTAGGAGCAGGAATTCCTGCTTTAGTTACCCCTGGCGTTGCTTTATCCTCTGTGTTAAAACAGGAGCGAATTGGATACATTACGGATTTAGATATCAATGCTATTACTTCATCAATTGAATATTGCTTAAATAATTTACCAGAATTAAAACACAAAGGCGATCGCGCTCGTCAAGTTATTTTAGAACAATATACTTGGGACAAAATAGCTACCAAAATGAGTAAAATATATCAAACTATTCTTAATAATCAAAATTTAACTAATTATTGATCAATAAAATTTAGAATTAATCACAATTAAAAGCTTAAGTATTTTTTACTTAGAAAAAACATTTTAAAACCAAAATAAAAAATAATTGTACTTTATTTATGCTTCAACAAATAACCCCGTTAATTCTTACTTATAATGAAAGTTTAAATATAGAGCGTACTATTCAAAAATTAACTTGGGCAACCAAAATTATTGTAATAGATAGTTACAGTACAGATAATACTTTAGAGATTCTGCAAACTTATCCTCAAGTAAAAATTTTTCAACGAGAATTTGATACTCATACTCAACAATGGAATTATGGCTTAGAACAAGTCAAAACAGAATGGGTTTTATCGCTTGATGCCGATTATGTTTTAACTGATCAATTGATAAAAGAAATAAAAGCTTTACCACCAAATCTTGCTATAGATAGTTATTTTACTCGATTTAAATATTGTGTTTTTGGTCACCCACTACGAGGAACTATTCTTCCTCCTCGACAAATTTTATTTAAAAAAGAAAAAGCAATTTATATTGACGATGGACATACTCAATTATTAAAAATAAATGGTCAATTTGCTTATCTTTCTAACTATATTCTCCACGATGACCGCAAACCTTTAACTCGCTGGTTATGGGCGCAAGACCGTTATATGATTATTGAAGCAAAAAAATTATTAGAAACTTCGACGTTAGAATTAAGTCTAGGAGATAAAATTCGTCAACAAAAAATACTTGCTCCTTTTATTATTTTCTTTTATTGCTTAATTCTCAAAGGCGGAATTTTAGATGGTTGGAGGGGTTGGTACTATGCTTTCCAACGAACTTTAGCTGAAATTTTACTTTCCATACGTTTAATTGAAAAAAATAATAACTTATACTAATATTACAACTGTCGACTCCGAAAAGTTTCTCTTCAATCGTCTGATCTTAAAAATGACGTAAGTTCAGTAACTAAAAAACTATTTATTAAAACTGGTTTTTTTATCTTTGTTTTTAGAGCAGTTACAGTTCAAAGTAGTGTCTTAATTTATATTATCTAGGAGATTTTTCTTCTTTTAACTTGTCTTCGGTCACTAGTAGTTTTATATTTAAAAACTAAAACACTAAAACTTTTAATGGTTAACTTAGAAAACTATCAATATTTTCTGATTGTCGATCTTGAAGCTACTTGTTGTGACCGCAAAACCATACCTCGCCATCAAATGGAAATTATTGAAATTGGAGCGGTAATAATTGAAGCTAAAGAGCTTAATATTATTAGTGAGTTTCAAACTTTTATTAAGCCAATCCGTCATCCAATCTTAACAAATTTTTGTCAACAGCTAACTAGTATTACTCAAAAACAAATAGATTCTGCACTTAATTATTCTCAAGCGATCGCTGTATTTAAAGAATGGTTATATGCCTATTCTAATTTTATTTTTGGTTCTTGGGGCGATTATGACCGCAAACAATTTGAACAAGATTGTCAATTTCATCAAGTAGCTTATCCTATAGCTAGTAAACATATTAATCTTAAAAAACTTTTTTCTACTAATCAAGAATTAAAAAGTACATACGGGATGAAACAAGCTTTGCAACTAGCTAAGATTGAATTAGAAGGGACTCATCATCGAGGTATTGACGATGCTAGAAATATTGCTAAGTTAATGCCCTATATTCTCGCCAGAAAAAAAATAGAGTGACAAAATATTTATCAAATAAAATAATCTGAGTTACTAATTAAGTACTAAGGCAAAATTAAATCTAAAATAAAGCTTTTATTGCTTTCCTCTGCACCCAAAGCACCTACGCTCCCTTTACATTTTTCCTTTTTATAACTATGAATTCGCCCACCTACTTAATAGTTGAGTTGAATTTAAACGCGATCGCTATAAGCCAAATTTTATTATTTAATATAATCAATATTTTGATTTGTCAAGCACAATATTGTAAAAAAAATTTATCTCTAAATTGCTTATTTACTATTACTTTATTTTCTTAAGTAGCTAGAGCCTTGATTTTTAGTATATTTAAGGATTTATGTTATTAAACTTTACACAATCTTGATGGTAAACAACTACAAACTAAGTTATATATTGTTTAAGTCTTTATGCAAAGATTAAAGAGTTTTTGCTTAAGAATATCTACTTATTTTTATCTATTTCTTGATTATTTGCATCTTATTTAAAAGAGCAATCTTACTCACTCACACACATCTCTAAACACAAAATGAATAATCAAATATGTCAATCAAAATTGACGCAGTTGAAGCTATTTAAATCGACCAGCGTATCCTTTTTGACTAATAGTTTACTGTTCATAATTGTTTTATGTTTAAGTTTATTATCAGAAATTACTTATGCTAAACCAGGATACAGTGCTGACACAATCAAACTAGTTTATGGACCCTTCAATTGCTCTCTTTCCGTTGATGCTTTAGAAACTTATGCTAATACAGGAGAAATTACGCAAGAGTTACGTTTATATACTAAGTTTTTAGATGAAGATACGTTAGTCCAGTTACGTGATTGGCTACAAAAAAGATTTAATTCTAATCACGTTAAACTATCTCGCTTTACTAATACTCCTCAAGGAGAAAAATTATTAAAAGAATTAGGTCAAGTTGTCCAAACTCATTCTGAACGAAATGGTTTTTACGCTCTACGTTCTGCTTTAGTAGAAGCTGCTGCTCAACCAGAAGGTTGGACAATTATTGATGCAATTAGACAATTTCCTACAGATAGTCTTCAGATTAATACTAAAGATTTATTTCAACTAAAAGACTTTTGGCAAGAATCTAGTCAAGTTTTTTAGCTGATTAATTAGGATGGGACTATTCTCATCCTTTTTTGTAAGTTTTAAGTATCGTAATGAATTACTCAATTTCAAATTGATGGAAGCAATTTCTAATCAAGTTTTTAACCTAAAAGCGATCGCGTTACGATAATAAAGTAAATAATACCAAAAACTGCATCAAATGTGTCACGCTAGAGATTAGCATGAGCATTTCAGCAAATTTACGAAGATTCAGGTTTTTATTTCTGATATACTTCCTTATTCACGCAATGAGGCAATCTTGTACCTTGTAATCCAGCAATTAAATTATCGACCGCCATCTGTGCCATTTTTGCTCTAGTTTGATAACTAGCACTGCCAATATGAGGAGTAATAATAATATTATTTAGTTTTAAAAGAGGACTATCCATCGGGATTGGTTCGGGATCTGTAACATCCAAAGCTGCACCAGCAATTTGATTATTTATTAAAGCCTGATATAAAGCTTGTTGATTTATGATCGCACCTCTAGCTGTATTAATTAGAATGGCAGAAGACTTCATTAATTGCAGCTCGCGATCGCTAATTAAATGTTCAGTTTCTGGTGACAAAGAAGTATGCAAAGAAATAATGTCTGCCTGCGATAATAAAGTATCCAATTCTGCGTACTCTACACCAATTGATTCTTCTAATTCCTTGTTTTTTCGCCGTCGACTGTAATAGAGAACTTTCATGTCAAATCCTCTAGCACGACGAGCTACAGCTTGACCAATTCTTCCTAAACCAATAATACCTAAAGTAGCTCCCTGTAAATCTGCCCCTAGTAATAAAGTTGGTTCCCAAGTTTTCCATTCACCAGCTTGAACAAATCTTTCTGCCTCTACGATTCTTCTTGCTATTGCCATTAATAATGCCCAAGTAAGATCGGCAGTAGCATTAGTAAGAACACCAGGAGTATTACCAACAGGAATATGTTTAGCAGTAGCAGCAGCTACGTCAATATTATCGTAACCTACTGCCATTTGACTAATTACTTTTAAAGATTTGCCTGTTTCTATTAGTTCTCGATCAATAGAATCGGTAAGTAAACATAGTAAACCATCGATTTCTTTAACTTTATCTAGTAATAGTGAATAAGGCGGTGGTTGTCTTGCTGTCCAAATTTCTATTTCTGCAATCTGATGTAATGGTTCTAAATCAATCTTGGGAAGATGACGAGTAATAAATACTTTAGATTTAGACATAGTTATACTTATTCTAAAGAATTTTTTTATGGTTTATAATCCTAGAACTTCTATTAAATTAATTTTGAACTTTGCTTTTTAAAATCTGGTTTTAGTTTTCTATGAAATAAAGTAAAATCAAACCATACTTTAGCAAGTTGAATAGTCAATAAAATTAAGAATAAAGGATTATTAATTAAATATCTACGCCAGAGTCTAGTTGGTTCTTTAATCAAACGATATAACCATTCAAACCCCATTTTCATCACCCAACGCGGTGCTTGGGAAATTTCGCCACTGTGGAAACTAAACGCTGCACCAACTCCAATCATCACAGCTTGTAATTTGCCTTGCTGTCTTGCCATCCATTCTTCTTGTTTAGGACAACCTAAACTAACCAAAACAACTTTTGCACCAGAAGCGTGAATTCTGGCAATATCTTCCGCTTCTTCTGCTGCGGTTAAAGTACGAAAAGGAGGAGAATGAGTACCAGCAATAATTATATGAGGAAACTTTTGGTGAAGATTGTATTCAAGTTTTTTGAGGGTAGTTTTTTTATTACCATATAGATAGATCGGAATGCCAAATTGTGCAGCACGATCGCACCAAGCTAACATTAGACCTCCTGCAAAAGTCTAAGAAAACTAGGTAAAATAGCAAAAATCTAGAATTGGATTAATGACTTATCAACAAGTTAAAAATCTGAAAGCGACGGACTTCAAACGATTATATGGAGTCTCTCCAGAAGTTTTCAAGAAAATGGTAACAGTTGTAAAAGCAGAAAAAGTATGGCAAAAAAAGACAGGCAGACCTAGCAAATTAAGTACAGAAGACCAAATATTAATAACTCTGGAATATTGGCGAGAATATCGTACTTATTTTCATATTGCAATTAATTGGGGAATTAATGAAACAACTGTCTTAAGAATTATTAGAAAAATAGAAAATATATTAGCTAAATCGGAATTATTTAATTTGCCAGGAAAAAAAGTAGTTCGTGCTAGCAATGGCACAATTGAAACAGTAGTAGTAGATGTGTCAGAACATGAAATAGAAAGACCCAAAAAAAACAACAATGCTATTACAGTGGTAAGCAAGGGTATCATACATTAAAGTCTCAAGTTTTGGTAGATATAAAAACAAAGCAAATAATCTGTACAGCTTATAGCAAAGGAAAAGTGCATGATTTCCAAATCTGGAAAACCAGTCAAATTGGCATAGATAAAAACATAGAATGTTTAGCAGATAAAGGATATCAAGGACTGAAAAAAATTCATGTTAAAAGTAGAACACCTTTGAAGAAAAAGAAAAATCAAAAATTAAATAAGCAAGAAAAACAGTTTAATCGTAAGTTAGCTAAACAAAGGATAATTGTAGAACATATTCATCGTTGCTTAAAAATATTTAAAATTTTATCAAGTAGATATCGAAATCGAAGAAAAAGATTTTGTTTGAGATTTAATTTAATTGCTGGAGTTTATAATTATGAGATTTTTTTGAAAAACAATTTGTGAATTGTTTAACACTTTCGCAGGAGGTCTATTAAGTCTGGGCCATATACTCTAGTTTGTTTTTTGACTCCCAACCAACGCATTGCCCACACCAAGGGCATTCCATCAGGAGTAACTAAAGCTGCATTATTTAAAATATGTTTGTAGGTTTGCTGCCAATAAGCTGTCATCACTACATGAACATTAGCAGCCACAATATAACAAGAACTATTTTTTGATGCCCAATCTTGAATGCGATCGCAAGCATCTTCATAACTGGTATTGTAAATAAAAGTAGATATAAGTTGGATTTTTTTAATTAGGTGATTCACTTCTGGCTATTAAATCTCTACATAGTTGTAATTAAAGATTTCCCAGAAGTAATAAAATTGCGATCGGGGTTATTAACTAACTCTTTGACTAGCTGCGGTTTGGAAGAAATTTAGGTACTGTTGATAACCGCCTGGAAAAACCACATTTAATCTCAGTGGATCTTCCGTATCTCGATGATCTCCAGGGCCTTCAATGATACGCCACTCTGTTTGAGGCGCACCGCTATCATGGTTAGTCCAACTTTCTAGCTTAAGTGGTTTGCGATTTTTGACCTCTCCATGACTACTATCAACATAAACAGTCACGTTTTCAGTTTGAAATTCTCGACCAATAGCTTGAATTAATTCTAAAAATCCGCGATCGCTACCACCTCGACAAAATTCAAGTTGACCGTTGTTTTCTTCAGCTTTACTGGTAACTGTATCACCTACCCCAACTATAGTAGGCATGATTTCAGGGTCAAAATTATCTTTAATTAAATCAAGTAATGCTTGTTGAGATCTGGGTGCTTGTCTGGCATTAAAATCTTTTCCCAAAGGATAGCTTCCCGTTTGACCGTAATAATAATGATTGAGAATGACTAAAACACCCACTTCTTTAATTGCACCACGCAACATAAATTGAAAATCTGTTGTCCCCGAATTTTGTCCTTGTGCTAACTCAATTCTTTCTTGTCCTTGAGCATCTCTACCCAAATTAGGAGCATAATGAACAAAAAATGAGTTTTCTAGAGCTTTTTGTTGAGCTTTTTGCAGTAATTTTTCTAACAGTCTTTGAATTTCTTGTTGCAGTTGCCGATAACTTTCTGTTTCCTTCCGCAGTACTTCATAGAAAATATTGAGATTAACTGTTGGTGAAACAGGATTATCTAATACTGTAGCTTGAATCAATTTGTCAATTTGGCTTGCTGCAAGATTATAGGGTTCATCAGGCAATATTTGTTGTAAATAAGCTTCAATTTGTTGAGGAACTTCAGCTAAAAAAGCCAATTCTGCACTACTTACTCCTGGATGGGAAACATTGCCATAACAATCTTGCCATTGCACCCCACCACCAGCTAAACCAGGTAAATATAAACCCTTTTCTTTAATTAAATCAGGATTACCAAAAGCTTTTTCAACAATTAAATTGACTCCTCGTTTACCAATATGTTCTCCATTGGTTAAGACAAAAAAGTGACCTGCAAAAGCTTGAGTCGCTTCTAAATATTTCTTGTCGATGACTCTGGCTAAAGGATCTTTAACTAAACCCATACAAACGCCATCAAGATCTTGAATAATGAGAATATTTTCTCGTTCAGTCAGTAACTGAGTTAGAGTTTGATGATCTAAAGAGAAAGAACGTTGATGTAGAGGGCATCTTTGTGGTTTGAGATGTTTGTTTGAAATAGCAGACATTATAAAAATTTAACCAAAATCAATCAGACTTGTTTTGCTTAAGATAACAAACACTTGTAGTTTATCAATTGATAAACTAAATTAATCTACCTAAAAATTATATTGTTCCTGAAAAATTAAGTTTTGTATCGCTTTTTTGAGCTAGTTAAAGGAAAATGTCAAGAAAAAATTTTATCTAGGGAACAATATCAGTAATATCTTGCTCGCTCCCACACAATAATTAACACCAATGCCAAATTCCATAAATAGTAAAATTGCTCTAGTAGCTTCTCTAGGACTGGTATCAGCTTTTGGTTCAATTGTATTAATCAGCCATTGGTGGCGCGGACAGAATCAAACTAATTTTGTCACCACTCCAACGACTTCTTTCGGTAACGAATTATTTTCTCCAGTAACGGCTAAAGCTTCACCTTCTCTAGATGAAAGTAGGGCTAGTTTTCAATTAGCAGCCCGTTTAATTGATCAAAATCAAGGACAATCAGCCTTACAAAAGTTACAAAATTTAGAACAAGATTATCCTTTACTTGCCCCTTATATTCTGCTCAAACAGGCAAAAGCTCAAGAACTAGCTCAAGAAACCTCTCAAGCACAAGAAAGTTTGCTAAAACTGGTTAATAGCTATCCCGATTCTCCTGCTACAGCCGAAGCACTCTACTTATTGGGAAAAAACAATTCTGATTATTGGCAACAAGCGATCGCAAAATTTCCTTATCATCCCCGTACTCATCAAATCATTCACCAATTATTAGAAGCCAATCCCAATCAAACCAAATTAATGATTGTATTGGTTAAATATACTCCAGACGCTCAAGGCGTAGACCAAATTAGAGAGCGTTTAGTAAAAGAATATGCAGATTCATTAACTCCTTCAGATTGGCAAACTATTGCCGATCATTATTGGCAAAAATGGGATTATGGCAAAGCAGGAAAAGCCTATGCCAAAGCATCTGTTACCTCTCAAAATCTTTATCGCGCTGGCAGAGGTTATCATCTTGGTGGCGATAAAATCACGGCACAAAAATATTATCAACAACTAATTCAACAATTTCCTGATACAGAAGATACTGCCTGGGGTTTACGACGTTTAGCCACGATAGTTGATAAGCAACAAGCAATTAGTTATCTCGATACAGTAATTAATAAATTTCCTACTCAAGCTGGAGATGCCTTAGTCGAAAAAGCCAAAATACTTGACTCCCTCAACAGCAATGCCTCTGCCCAACAAACCCGTCAATTACTTTTAACTAAATATACCAATTCTGATGCAGCAGCAGAATATCGCTGGCAAATCGCTCAACAATATGCACAAAAAAATGATTTAGTTGCTGCTTGGCAATGGGCGCAACAAATTGCTATTAATAATCCCAAGCATTCACTTGCCCCTAAAGCTTCTTTTTGGATTGCTAAATGGGCAACTAAATTAGGACGCAGCGAAGATGCCAAAACAGCGTTTGAATCGGTTCTGATGCGCTACCCTCAATCTTACTACGCCTGGCGATCGGCAGTAGCTTTGGGATGGAATGTAGGTGATTTTGATACAGTACGTCAATTAGAACCCCAGGTAACTAAATTATCTTCTAATTTTGTTCCTACCGCTGGTTCAGAAGTGTTTCAAGAATTATATCAACTTGGATTAAAAACAGAAGCCTGGAATCAATTTCGAGCAGATCTATTGAATCAAGAAAAGCTTTCAGTTGCAGAAGAGTTTACTTACGGTTTGATGGAATTAGATCAAGGTAAAAATTTACGAGGTATTAATCGCATTAGCGAGTTAAAAGAGCAAGAACAACCAGAAAACCAAGCAGAATGGCAGAAATTACAGCAAACTCCAGCATATTGGCAAGCTTTATATCCTTTTCCTTTTGAAGATAAGATTCTGAAATGGTCTGAAGTAAGAAAACTAAATCCTCTCTTGGTAACTGCCTTAATTCGTCAAGAATCGCGATTTGAACCTGAAATTGAATCTTCTGCTGGTGCGTTGGGTTTAATGCAAGTTATGCCAGAAACAGGGAAATATGTGGCTCAACAAATCGACTTGCCCAATTATTCTTTAACAAATCCCGAACACAATATCAACCTCGGTACGTTTTATCTTGACTATACTCATCGTAAATACAATAATAATTCGATGTTAGCAGTAGCTAGTTACAATGCTGGACCTAATGCTGTAGCTAAGTGGGTATCTAGATACGGTTTGGAAGATCCTGATGAATTCGTCGAACAAATTCCCTATCAAGAAACTAAAGGCTATGTCGAATCAGTATTTGAAAATTACTGGAATTATATGCTGATTTATAATCCTGAAATTGCCCAATTATACCAACAGATTAGTAAAAGTTAGTATTGTTAATTGTTGATTATTCATCCCTCATAATTAGTAACTGGTAACTGGTAACTGGTAACTGATATTACTTCAGCAAATCTTAAATTAATTGTGCATCGGTATTTAGTAGTTAATTAAAATTGCGAGGATGAGAACGATTTGGTAAAGAATTTACTTGCTCGCGTAATAGCAATAAAGGAATACTCAAAAAACCTAAAGTCATTACTACACCAGTCATAATCCAAATTAGCAAACGATTAGGGCGATAATTTCCTCGTTCAATTTGCCAATAAACTCGATTGTATCGCCAAGCAGCTAAAGCGATCGCGACAATGCCAAAGATAACCAAAGCTACACCCAAATTCTCTGAATTAAAAAAGGGATGTACCTTAGATTCCTGTTGAGTCAAAGCCACATCAAGCTGGCGCAAAAACAAACCAAAACGTGCGATCGCAAAACCAAAACCAATTAAAGCAATAGAAGTACGTAGCCAAGCTAGAAAAGTGCGTTCGTTGGCTTGATGTTCTCGTTGACGATCAATTTTGGGTGTTTTATTCATAGCGCGATCGCTTTACCTAGATTCAATTAAAACGGTTACGGCTGCTACCGCAATTAACATTTCATCATTTTTATCGTTCAATTCAGCAATGGCTCTTCCTTGAACTATCATCCCACCTGATTCTACCGTGAGAGTTTTCTTTCCAAAGGGTAAGACGGCTATAACTTCTTCTTGCCTAACTTGTTCGGGATAAGGTACGGCTACTTGGACTTCAACAATCATTTGATTAGGATGAGTCAAACCAACTACTTCCCAAACCCCAGGTAAGGCGTTATGAGCAATAGCGTTCCGTACTGCCCTGGCTGCTGCTACGGTAGGATCTTGACCATGTTGATCGATTCCCATCCCCATTTCAATAATTAAACGTTTACGTTCTGAAGTCATTTAAGAAAAAATTGCTAGAGCTTATAGGCTCACTTTACGATATTGAAGTCTCAAATGTTTGATCGATTCCGTTCCTTCTACAAATGTATCTCGACGAATTTCTTGTAAACCTGACTTTCTAAACTGAGCTAATTCTCCTTCTGACAAAGCCCAGGGGGGTCCTTCTGGTTCGTTTTTATCATCGCGGAAACGAGTAATGATTAAGAGCGTTCCTTCTTCAGCTACTAAAGAGGCAACTGTATTAATTACTTGTGACCTAACATTTAAAGGTAAAGCTTGAATATTGCGACATTCATAAACTAAATCAAAATGATGCTGCCAGGTTTGATCTAAAGCAAATAAATCCGCAACCAGATAATTAACAGAAGACTTAGGAAATCTTTGTTGACACCAAGAAATTGCAGTTGGAGAAATATCAAAGGCAGTGACAGCAAATCCTTGTTTTGCCAAAGCTTCTGCATCATCGCCTAAACCACATCCAATTACTAAAGCCGACTTTCCTTTTCCTTCGGGGGAATAACGTTCTAACCAATCTTGTAAATAGGGGTGGGGTGTATTCTTTGCCCAAGGAACTTGATTTGAATCTCCATTCGCTTCAGCATATAAAATTTCAAACCATCCTGACGGGTTGGCTTGATTAATAGATTCAGTCGCTAAAGATTTGACTTTTTCTCGTAGAGTTTGGGGTTGTTGTTCAAACATCAGTATTTTGTTATTATTAATAATTTTTTTTGTAGAGCGATCGCTTTAAATTAAGTGATTAACTTTAGTTCAAAATTTTGCTACTAATAAGTAGTTGAACAAAATTAAATTCATAGGTCGAGGTAGGGAATAGGGAACAGAGAAAAGAGAACAGAAATACAAAATGTGTAATTAATTCTGTCTATGTAGTTAGTTTATTTAATCGGGAAAAAATGCTCGATTACAAACTTGCTCTACTGCAAAAGGACAATTGAGAGGAAAGGTATCAATACTTAATTCAGTTTCATCGCTAGCATCTTCGCGGGCATTTAAATAACATTCTAGAAAAGTCATTTCTAAGTGAATTTTTAGGACTGGATGCTTTTTAATCAGTCTTTCAATCTGTTTTCTCGCTTCTCTAATGGTAGCCTTCCAGCTTGTACTTCGATTCTGAGGTTGGTATTTCCATTTGAGTAAGTGCATCAACAATCTAGTTAATTGACTCTCTAGGGCATCCCTGTGACGATTTCCCAAATCTTTAACCTCTTCAATTAAATGCACCAAATCTAGTTCTTCCCAACGCTTTTGTTCTAGCAATAAAGCTTGTTGATCAGCCCAAGCGATAAAGTCTTGACTATACATTAGATTTGTTCTATGTAAATTAAGTAGATCTAACTAATCTGATTGTGATCATTTTATTAAAAAATTTAATCCCCTAGCCTCTCCAGGTAAAATTAAATAACTATAGCAGCCAACCTAGAGTCAACCGAATCAAACTCGATAGCTCAAACCTTCTTTAATTAATTTGTCTTTGCCAACATTTTAGTTTATCAAAATGAATAATAATCAACTGCCACCCCAACAGGGTCTATACGATCCTCGCTTCGAGCATGATGCCTGCGGTGTTGGATTTATCGTCCACATGAATGGCAAAAAATCTCACGAGCTTGTGGAACAAGCTTTAACGATTCTGGTTAATCTTGAACATCGTGGTGCTTGCGGTGCGGAGACAAACACAGGTGATGGAGCGGGTATTTTAATGCAAATACCCCATAAGTTTTTTAAGAAGGTAGCTGCCCAGGAAAATATTACTCTGCCAGAATTGGGAGAATATGGTGTTGGCATGATTTATTCTTCTCCCGATCTCGTAAAAAGAGAAGAGGGGAGAAAAGTATTTGCAGAAATTGTCGCCGAAGAAGGACAACAAGTTTTGGGTTGGCGTAACGTGCCAACGGATAACTCATCTTTGGGTAACACTGCTAAATCAAGCGAACCCTTTATGCAGCAGGTATTTATCCAACGCGCTCCCAATTTAGATGAAGCAGCCTTTGAACGAAAATTATTTGTCATTCGTAAACGGACTCATAAAGCAATTCGTAAAGAGTTAGGAGATTCTTTTTGGTACGAATCTAGTGTCTCCTGTCGCACGATTGTTTATAAAGGAATGTTGATGACAATGCAGGTAGGGCAATATTATCCCGAACTGCATGACCCCGATCTAGAAAGTGCTTTAGCTCTGGTACATTCGCGTTTTAGTACCAATACTTTTCCTAGTTGGGAAAGAGCGCATCCCTATCGTTACATCGCTCACAATGGGGAAATAAATACTTTACGAGGCAATATTAACTGGATGCACGCTCGCCAATCTCTGTTTAAGTCGGAGTTATTCGGCGAAGATATGAAGAAGGTGCAAAATCTAATTAATATCGATGGCAGTGACTCTAGTATTTTTGATAATACATTAGAACTACTGGTTTTAGCAGGGCGATCGCTTCCCCAGGCGGTAATGATGATGATTCCCGAACCCTGGACTGCTCATGAATCAATGAGTGATGAGAAAAAGGCGTTTTATGAATATCATTCTTGTTTGATGGAACCTTGGGACGGTCCAGCATCGATCGCGTTTACTGATGGCACAATGGTAGGGGCAGTATTGGATCGCAATGGTTTACGTCCTTCTCGCTATTATGTTACTAAAGATAATCTGGTAATTATGGCATCAGAAGCGGGAGTCTTACCTGTCGCTCCCGAACAAGTAGCTTTAAAAGGGCGTTTAGAACCAGGTAGAATGTTCCTGGTCAATATGGAAGAAGGAAGAATAGTTGCCGATGAAGAGATTAAACAGGCAATTGTCACAGAGCATCCCTATCGAGAGTGGTTGAATCGCTATTTGGTAGATTTGGCATCTTTACCCGAAGCAAAAGTAGCAAATGATTTCGCCCCTGTCTCTTCAGAAGATTTAACCACCACCATCCAACAACAGATGACCTTTGGTTATACTTTTGAAGAGTTGCGGATGTTATTAAAACCAATGGCTCTCAATGGAGTGGAAGCAGTAGGTTCGATGGGTTCGGATACTCCTTTGGCAGTGCTTTCAGATAAACCCAAACTTCTTTATGATTATTTTCAACAATTATTTGCTCAAGTAACCAATCCTCCTATCGATTCAATTCGGGAAGAAATTGTTACTTCTCCAGTAACTACTATTGGTGCAGAACGCAATTTACTCGCTCCTCAACCAGAAAGTTGCCATTTGATTAAATTAAAAACTCCTGTAATTAGTAATGAGGAACTGCTCAAACTCAAACATCTGAACGGAGATTTTAAATCAATTACGCTACCGATTTTATTTAACCCTCAAGAAGGGGTGCAGGGTTTAGAGGCAGCTATTGATCGCATTTGTAGTGAGGCAGATCGAGCCATTACCGATGGCACAAGTATTCTGATTTTAAGCGATCGCGGTATTAACAAAGACAATGCTCCCATTCCTGCTTTGTTGGCAGTGGCAGGGTTACATCACCACCTCATTCGTGGAGGAACTCGTACCCAAGTTGGCATAGTTTTAGAATCTGGTGAACCAAGAGAAGTTCATCATTTTGCCGTTTTACTGGGTTATGGTTGTGGCGCGATTAATCCTTATCTCGCTTTTGCTACGATTGAGGAGATGATCCAGCAAGGCATATTAACTGATGTTGATCATCAGACTGCTTGTAAAAACTATATCAAAGCAGTTACCAAAGGAGTAATTAAAATTGCATCTAAGATAGGTATTTCTACTCTACAAAGTTATCGCGGAGCGCAAATTTTTGAAGCCATTGGACTGAACCAATCAGTAGTAGATCGTTATTTTGCCTGGACAGCCTCCAGAATTGAAGGAGCAGATTTAGAAGCGATCGCACGTGAAACCATTTTACGTCATCGTCATGCTTTTCCCGACCGGGAAGTTAACGGACACACTCTAGATGTAGGCGGTGAATATCAATGGCGTAAAGATGGGGAGGCGCATTTGTTTAGTCCCCAAACCATTCACACCCTACAACAGGCGGTCAGAACAGGTGATTATGAACTTTATAAGCAATATGCCAAGCTGGTAAACGAGCAGAATCAACAACGCTTTACCCTCAGAGGATTATTAGAATTTAAAGACCGCGAACCAGTTCCCCTGGAAGAAGTAGAACCAATTGAAGCAATTATGAAACGGTTTAAGACTGGGGCAATGAGTTACGGCTCAATTTCCAAAGAAGCACACGAATCTTTGGCGATCGCGATGAATCGGATCGGTGGTAAATCCAATACAGGGGAAGGAGGCGAAGATCCAGAACGTTATACCTGGACAAACGAACAGGGCGATTCTAAAAACAGTGCGATCAAACAAGTAGCTTCGGGAAGGTTTGGTGTTACCAGTTTGTACTTATCCCAGGCACGAGAACTCCAGATCAAGATGGCACAGGGAGCAAAACCAGGAGAAGGAGGACAGCTACCAGGCAAAAAAGTTTATCCTTGGATTGCTAAAGTTCGTCATTCTACGCCAGGTGTGGGCTTAATCTCTCCCCCACCCCACCACGACATTTACTCAATTGAAGACTTGGCTGAATTAATTCACGATCTAAAAAATGCTAATCGAGAAGCAAGAATCAGCGTTAAATTAGTCTCGGAAGTTGGAGTAGGAACGATCGCTGCTGGAGTAGCCAAAGCCCATGCAGATGTAGTCTTAATCTCTGGTTTCGATGGTGGTACAGGTGCATCTCCCCAAACCTCGATCAAACACGCAGGACTACCGTGGGAACTTGGTTTAGCTGAAACTCATCAAACCTTAGTCTTAAATAACCTCCGTAGCCGAATTGCGGTCGAAACCGATGGTCAAATGAAAACTGGTCGTGATGTCGCGATCGCTACCCTACTAGGTGCTGAAGAATTTGGTTTTTCCACTGCGCCTTTAGTTACCTTGGGCTGTATCATGATGCGTGTTTGTCATCTCAATACCTGTCCCGCAGGAGTCGCGACTCAAGACCCTATACTGCGTAAAAACTTCATTGGAAATCCAGACTATACCGTCAACTTTATGAAGTTTATTGCCCAAGAGATGCGAGAGATTATGGCAAGTTTAGGCTTCCGTACCCTCAATGAAATGGTGGGGCGTACCGATGTGTTAGAAGCGAAACAAGCGGTAGATCATTGGAAAGCTAAAGGAATAGATCTTTCTAAAATCCTTTACCAACCAGAAGTTGATTCAGAAGTTGGTCGTTATTGCCAAATTCCCCAGGATCATGGTTTGGATAAATCTTTAGATCTCACCCTCTTACTCGATCTGTGTAAACCAGCGATTGAGAAAGGAGAAAAGGTTAAAGCAACCCTACCGATTAAAAATACCAATCGGGTAGTAGGAACAATTTTAGGTAACGAAATTACTAAAAGACATTGGGAAGGCTTACCAGAAGACACGATTCATCTTCATTTCCAAGGTAGCGCGGGACAGAGTTTTGGCGCATTTGTCCCCAAAGGAGTAACCCTAGAATTAGAAGGAGATGCCAATGACTACCTTGGTAAAGGTTTGAGTGGTGGCAAAATAATTGTTTATCCCGACCAAAAATCTACTTTTGTGCCAGAGGAAAATATTATTATTGGCAACGTTGCCTTTTATGGTGCAACTAGTGGAGAAGCTTATATCTATGGCATAGCAGGAGAAAGATTCTGCGTTCGTAACTCTGGTGTGAACGCTGTAGTTGAAGCCATTGGCGATCATGGTTGTGAATACATGACTGGCGGGAAAGTCGTGATTTTGGGCAAAACTGGACGTAACTTTGCTGCGGGTATGAGTGGCGGAGTCGCCTACATTTTAGATGAACAGGGAGATTTTGCTATTCGTTGCAACACTCAAATGGCAGACATCGAACCTTTAGATGAAGAAGACAGAGAAATTGTCTACCAAATGATCGAAAAACATGAAGATTACACCAAGAGTCAGAAAGCAGCTAAAGTTCTGGCAAATTGGCAAGAATTTGCTCCTAAATTCGTCAAAGTAATGCCTAGAGACTATAAACGAGTATTACTTGCTATTAAGCAGGCGATCGCGGAAGGCTTAAGCGGTGACGATGCCCTCAATGCTGCCTTTGAAGCCAACGCCAGCGATGTTGCCCGTATTGGTGGCAGTTAACAGTGAGCAGTCAACAGTTATCAGTTATCAGTAAGCAATTGATAATTGATAACTCAGCGAGCTAAATTAATAATTTTTTTCTTCATCATTCATCGTTTTGTAAATATGGGAAAACCAACAGGCTTTATTGAATATCTCCGCGAAGAACCCTCGGAACTAGCACCACGCGATCGCATTCGGAACTGGGATGAATTTCATCTGCCTATGCCCGAGGCAAACCTCAAAACTCAGGCTGCTAGATGTATGGATTGTGGTACGCCTTTTTGTCATACTGGCATCACTATTAGTGGGATGGCGAGTGGATGTCCAATTAATAACTTGATTCCAGAATGGAACGATCTCATTTATCGCGGACTTTGGCGTGAAGCACTAGACCGCTTGCACAAAACCAATAATTTTCCAGAATTTACAGGCAGGGTATGTCCTGCACCCTGTGAAGGTTCTTGTGTTCTAGGTATTCACAACCCCCCAGTAACTATTAAAAATATTGAATATTCAATTATTGAAAAAGGTTGGGAATCAGGTTGGGTTAATCCCGAACCACCACAAAAACGTACGGGTAAAAAAGTTACTGTAGTCGGTTCAGGTCCGGCTGGACTTTGCGCTGCTGCCCAACTTAATAAGGCAGGTCATTGGGTAACGGTTTTTGAACGGGCGGATCGTCCTGGGGGTCTGTTGATGTATGGCATTCCCAACATGAAGTTGGATAAGCAAGAAATTGTCATGCGTCGGATTCAACTTTTGGAAGCCGAAGGGATTAAATTTATCTGCAATACTGAGATTGGTAAGGATTTACCCGCACAACAATTACTCAAAGAGTTTGATTCGGTAGTACTGTGTACAGGTGCAACCAAACCAAGAGATTTACCCATTGAAGGTCGTTCTTTAAAAGGCATTTATTTTGCCATGGACTTCCTTACTGCTAATACTCAAGCACTCTTAGAAGGCAAAGACACTAGTATTTCTGCTGCTGGTAAAGATGTAGTTATTATTGGTGGCGGTGACACAGGTACAGACTGTGTTGGTACATCAGTTCGTCACGGTTGTCGCAGTTTAGTACAACTAGAAATCATGCCCCAACCGCCCCAAGAACGCGCTTCTAATAATCCTTGGCCCGAGTGGCCCAAAATTTACCGTCTCGATTATGGACAGGAAGAAGCTGCTGCTCAATTTGGGAGCGATCCTAGAGGCTATTTAACTACTGCAACCAAGTTTGAAGGAGACGAACAAGGACAAGTCAAAGCCGTTCATACTGTACAAGTACAGTGGGAAAAAGATACTAATGGTCGCTTTATTCCTCAACCCGTTCCTGGTACAGAACAAATTTTACCTGCTCAATTAGTTCTATTAGCAATGGGTTTTCTCGGGCCGGAACAACCTCTACTAGAAGCTTTAGGACTTGACAAAGATCCTCGAAGTAATATCAAAGCAGATTATGACAAATATACTACTAATATTCCTGGTGTCTTTGCAGCAGGGGATTGTCGTCGCGGACAGAGTCTAGTAGTGTGGGCATTTAACGAAGGTCGTGGTGTTGCCCGAGAATGCGATCGCTATTTGATGGGCAGTACAGATTTACCGTAAATAACATCAGTTAATTTATCTTTTTAGAAAACTTTGAAAGCAATAAGGCGATCGCCAAATTAAAGAAGCGATCGCCTTATTGCTTTCCTTCATCTTCGTCTTCATCTTGAGCTTCATTCAACATCAAAACATATTCATTTATTTGTTTGGCATAATGTAAAACTCTTGGTACTTCCAAACAATCTGCATATTGTAAAATCTCTTTTCTCGATTCGTGAGCGATTGCAGCTAATTCTGTGAGATTATCTTCTGGTTGATGGTAAGCAATAGTTATTTCTACAAGCAATGGATGTCCCCAACTTTTTTCTGGATTTTTAATTTTTGAATCCGAGTTTTGTCCGCTCATTTGTGCGCTTTTACTTCCCAAGCTATAAAATACGCGATCGCTTTTTTCTTTTTTAAATAAACCCGTGACAAATCCTGATATTTTTTCTGCGTCTACAGCAAACCATTCTGGTGTTTCGCTATTTCGCAATCGTATTACTCTTAAATCTTTAAATTCTTCAAAAAACGGCTCGTTTCTTTCGCCAAAAGATAATCCTTGGTTAGATATTTGTGTATCTTGTAACCAAGACCAAGCTTGACGAATATTCTCTGCTTTACAATAAAGTATTGTTGGTTTATTTCTTAGCTCTTTGGTTTTGAGGGTATCCTTAATAAAGTTTCGGACTCTACATTTACCAGTAGAATCGTTTTTCCAGCCTTCCGCCTCATCAATTTTAGTTAGTGCTTCACGATAAGACATCCATTGACTGCCAGGAAAAATTGCTTCTATTTGTTGTGAATTTGAACTCATCTTAACGATCACTGGCAAAATTAAGGATTGATTATTGATTGTAGTTTCACCTGTTTTATTTACTAACCATAGTGCTACTTCATTAATCGGAGTATCGCTATCTAAATTACTTAGTTTTAGATTAGAAGGTGCAATTCTTACTCCTAACTGTCGTAACAAATCCATCAAGCTAGTAATAGCTTTATGTTTATAGCTTTTTCTTTCTGGAGTAATAAACTTGCTGACAAAACCCAACTTAGCAAACCCTAATTTAATTGCATTTTTAGGATCGCGCCAAGGAGAATATTTTTTAGTTTTTGGGGTAAATTTATAGATTTCCTGACCATAAAGTTCGATCCATACTGCTGTCAGTTCGGAAATATTATCTGTATTAGATTGAACTATCTCTTCGATTTCGGTAATTCTTTGATTAGTAGCTTCAATGATTGTCGGATTATTTGGCTTTTTGTCGAGAGATAAATTTAATTCTTGTGCAATTCCTCTCATCTCTTGAGTTTTAATATTAATAGTTAAGCCTTCAGGAAAATCATAACTACTTTCTTCAAGTTGTTGAATTCCCAAACAATATTGAATAGCTTTGAGGCGATCTGTTAAGTTATATTCTTTGATATACCACAGCCAAAAAGTTAAATGATTAATACCAGAATTGACAATAGCAGTTCTTAATGCTGATTGCCATTGTTGTTGTTATACTTTAAAATTATCAAGTTTTATTCCAAATTCCTCATCCGTTTCTTCTGGCTTTAGCTTTAGTTTTTTTAATTCTTCTTGTTGCTTTTCAATTAATTGTTGTTTTCTTAGTTGATATTCTGTTTCTGATTCTCTTTTTTTACGCTTGCATTTTCTTAATTCAGTTTCTTGTGTCTCAATAAATCTTTTCTTTCTATTTTCAAATTCCTTTTCTGTTTCTGCTTTTTGTTTAACTATCGGTTCATCAAAACTCCTCTTAGGTTTAGCTAAATCGAAATATTGTTTTGATTGTCCGCTATAGCTACAATTTTCACGTTGATATGATATTGTCTCAAAATGGTTTTTAACAAAATTAATTTTGTTTATTTGTGCAAATAAATTTTGAACATTCAGACTTGGTAATCCTTTTCCCACCTGATGCTGTGGTGTCATTCCTTCTTTAAAAACTACTCCAACACAATTTTTATCATTAGAATTATTTTGGAAATAATTGACTGGATTAGATAATATTTCTTGTGGAGTGGTGGATAGCAAATTTAATTCTGTTAAGAGTTGAGTTATTCTATTTTTATTTTCCCAGTCAGGTATCCATTGAATTTTTTTGTTAACTGTTTGCTTATACTTTTTTATTGGATAGGAGACAAAGCATTTACTGAAATTATTAGGGTTAACTTCTTTACCCCATTGTAACTCTGCCAATATATAAGCATTACTGGAATGGCTATGAGATAGCTTAGAATTAGGAAAACTTAACCATCTTCTAATGCTAGGTTTGATATGTATCTCTGGATAGGATTGATGGGGTACAGTTTTGACTTTTATTGTTAGGACTATTGAGTAGTAATAAATTGTTTCTTCTATTGTCGCCCTAATCGGATTCCAAGATATTAATTCTATGGGTTGAAATCGAGATGAAGTAGTACGATAAAATTTTAATGGTTGACCATCTATTGTAAAAGTATTCTCTGGCTTAGTTAATTCCGCAGCTATGATATAAGACAACAGAATAAAATCATCATTAATTAGATTTGCCGTACCATTGGAATGAGTATTAAAGTTACTACTATACAATACAGTTTTTGGTGACCAGATTAAATTATCTTCAGAAAAAAAGCTTTTCGCTTCTTCTCTTTCATCGGCAGTAATACCTTGCTTCTTTTTATTTGTTGGTTTGTCGGGAAATTCTAATTCAATCCAGTAGTTAATAATTGCTGAAATATATCTTGAATTTATAGTTTGTGGACTATAAGCTAAAAACTCTTGCTGAAAATCTTCAATATGAATTAAACCAGGAATTAATCTTAATGCTTGATAGAGAGATTTAACAGGAATACTTGTTTCATCTACAGATTGCTTGTTGCGATGTGCAGTTAATAATTTGAGATACTGTATTGCTTCTTCTGAGTCTTTAATTTGTAGTCCGTAATAAGTCTGGGGTTGCAAGTTAGCTTTTAATCTCAAAGCAACACCAGAGATTGTTTGATAAACCATAAAAATTATTCCTTAAAAACTAAAAATTTACTGTTGGTAAACCCGATACACCTTTGGTTTGAACAATAGCTTTATAAAAAGGCTTATATAAACGCTGAACGATTAACTTTTCTTGCTGCGGAATATCTGAATTGTCTTGAAAATAAGGATGTAATAAGTTAGCAATTCCTACTAATGTGCTACTTGCTTCGGTATCAGATTGACTATCGTTATTAGCCGTATGAGGAGCAAATTTTGCATCGCACCAAAATACTTCTGCGTTAGCATTACCCCTAATTAAACGACCAATTACTTGCCACAGACAGACAATAATATCCCAGTAAACAGCATTTCTGTCATTATGTTTTTCGTCTTGAGGTAAAGTTCTCAATCTAATAGAAAGCTGCAACCAATGTAACCATTGTTCATAAGCATCTCTGCGAAAGTTATTACCTAATTCTTCTAAAGTTTTGCCACTAGCATTTTTATAATTATCGATCGCCCAACGATTAATAGAATGAATAGCATAATAAAGATCGTCTGGACTAGGATGGGGTAAAACTAAAAAATATGCTGCACCTATTGCTGCTTTGCCGTCAATATTAACAATGTTATGTCCCCTTTCTATAGATTTTAATGGTGCAATTAATATTTCTTCTTTGCCCGTAGCAAATTCTTTTGATTGTCCCCGTTGTAATGATTTGTCTTTATTACTTTCCCATTCATTAGGAGTATTATCGTCGGGAGATAAAGGAATAGCGCGATCGCCCCATCCTAAATCTTCTAGATGTCCGTAAACTAAATCTGTTTGTTGATAACTACTTGTAAGTAGTAAAATTTTTCTACCGTTTAATTCTTGTAATTTTTCTTTTATATAATTTTCTTCAATTAATTTCCCGACAATTTTTTTCAAATTATATTCTTTCTTATCTCCCATACCTGAAACAGATATAGGTTTTTGTTGTTCATCATAAAAAGGTAAAAATTCCGAATCAATAACTATTTCTTTTTCTTCTTTTGGTGCTATTATTCCCGATACAGGAACATCAACATGAAAAGCAGCAGAATCATCAGCCCAACTTGTCCCTGACATCATTAATAAATGAGGACTTTTAAAATTATCTCCTTGAAATAAATTCGGAAAATTAGTAAATAGCCAACGTCCTACCCCAGTACAACGAAATACTTGCAAACTTCCTAATGGTTCGTTATAGGATTTAAGATATTGAAATGCTAATTGATTGCCCATCGGCATAGTGGGAATAAATGGATTAAAGTCTAATGGTGGAGATTCAAACCACATCGAATCCGAGATATTTAAGTTGAGTTCGCCTCTAACAAATTGCCATCTGCTAGTAACTAAATAGAGATTTCTTTGTAGAGTGCAGACAAGTAAAGTAAACTCTAGTGTTGCTACAAGTTTATTTTTTTCCTCTTTTGATAATTGAATAGTTGCTGCTTGGTTTATCCACTGTCTAATAGCTAACTTTTTCTTCTTTTTATTGGCTATCAGGGTTAACTGTAATAATAGTTGTTTATCTTTTCGATCTAATTCTTCAGCTTCTATAGTTGGTTCTAGCTTACTGTTAATATAAGGCTGAAAAACATTTTGCATCAGCCATTGGCGGTTGTTTATTTCTTCTGGTTGCTGATTTTGTTTATCGTTTACTGTTAGTAATGTCGCTACTTCATTTAATAGTAACCAATCAGTAAAATATTTTTTATAGCTACGCCATTTACCTAAATTAATCCTATTTTCTTCTGTTAATAAACCATAGATAGTATCAGCTATTTGACGAGCTTCTTGTAAAGCATCCCACCAATCAGAAATAAAATCTTTGTGTAATAACTTAGATTGAGTATATTTTAATTTAGTTTCAACTAAGTCATGCAGTTGATCTATCCAAGCATCTCTAGCAGGACGACGTAAAGTTTGATTGGGGCTAAATGCAATATCTAAATAAGCTTGGTGCTGATCAACTTCATCAATAATTACTAAATCGCTACGCCTTGCCATTAGTTCAAAATAACTAATATTTTCTCGGTTAATAGTTCGAGGCACTTTAGAATAAATTAAACTTCCTGGAGTAGCAATCCAAATTGAAGCTTCAACTAAGTCTCTTTCTTTTTGATGAGAAGGACAAACACCATAAGCGGGACAGTATTTATTACGAGCAAACTCTTCACCTTCATCTGGTTCTATTGGTTCTAAATTAAAACAAGGTTGTTCACCAATTTCAAAAACTTTTTCTAATCTCGGAGTGATATAAGGAGTCAGCAAACAGGTGTTGCTAAGATATTTAAACCCTGGATGATTTTGATTATAAGGTTCGTTGGGGTTAGCATTATAAACAGCCTTATGTAATCTACTTAAATGACTTGCTTTATTAGAATTACCTAAAATTGGTGCAACATCGTTAATATTGATTTCTGTAAAAGTTTTAATCAGATCAAATATTTGCAAGACATCTGCCACAATTAAAGTAACTTTTAAGCCTTTGCGATAAGCATATACTGTTAAAACTTTCATCAACACGGATTTACCAGCCGAAGGAATACCGCCTAAATGTCTGATGTGATCTAATTTGAGATAATCTGCTTCTACAAGTTTTTCATCATCATTAAATACTTCTAATTTCATCCTGTCAAAACAGCTTACCCAAATCGGATTTAATCCTTTTGCTGTTAACTGTTTGTCCATCCATTCTGCTGTAGAATGTAAATCACTCCAGGGGATTGCTAAAATTTTTCTTTGAGATCTACCTTGTAAATTATGACTGGGAGGAAGAGGAAATCTAACTAAATTTGAAGTAATATTTATAGTATCCATTCGCTTTTCTACTTCACATTTATATTGTCCTTCTGTTGCCCAAGGAACTTCTTTTCTTTGTGATAGTGCTACTACTGTATTTAAAGTTTTTTCGTAAATTTCAAAGCGATTATTAGCAACTGTAATATTAGTTCTTCTTGCAAAATTACCCGATTCTACTATTTCATAGCCTCTAGTTTCTTCTGGATATTCTAGATATTCATCTAAAGCATCTGACCACAGTTTAGGCGAACAATATTTCGCTAGCAAATGACGAGCAATAGCTAACATTTTTATTTGTTCTTCTGTCCAGTTTTGACTTTCGGGAAATGAATGATTGTATCCAGTTAATAAAACCCACAAACTTCTAGCAGTTGTATTAGGAAGAAGCACTTTTAACAAATAGAGTCCTAATTCTATATCTAATAACTTAACCTCCAAATTATCTGTCAGAGGTTCGCGCCATACTGCAATATCTCTCATTATTTTTTACTCAATTTTATTTTTACTTTCTGCATAAATGCTCCCTCAAACATGACCTGAGATTTTTTGAGAGGAACAGTACAGTAACTTCTAAATTCTTGTATATATTCGTTTCCGTAATGCTTGATTTCGTCGGGAAATACAAAAAAACATTCTTTATAAGGCTGTTCTTTCCAACGAGGAATAGGCTTATCAACTTTTTTTGCTAAATTATATGCAGACTCCCAAAACTTAAGATCGACTGCCCAAAATGTATCGTCAGGAAAAACTAAATGAAGATCGTAAGTATCGAGATTAGGAAAAAGAATTACCTCTTTTAAATCTAATTTTTTTAACTTATTAAATAACCTAACTTCTGGTTTACCAGGGCGGTGCATAAAATACCGCAAATCTTGCTTTAACCACATAACTGAATCGCTATTGTCGGCATCAAAAGGAATCAGTCTTTTCTTATATTGCAAACAGTGACGATTCTCACATTGCAGATCGCCGTTACTTTTCAAATACATTAAACCGCCACAATGACCACAACAATAAAACTTGCCATCTTTTTTATAAGATTCTGGTGCGGGTTCGTAACAATCTTGCATCAATTCTTTTAATGATGGAAAATCAATAACAGCAGTTGTATCAAGTTCGCTTTTGGTAATTACAGGATTCTCGATTATGTATTGCCGAAACTTAGTATATAAATTGCGATCACGAAAAGATTTTAATCTAAGCGTTTCTACTACCTTTCTTTGAAAATTACCATATTCTTCTAAATAATCTTCTGCGGTTTCAACACAAAAATTACTTGGTCTTTGCTCTTCTATTAAAGATTTACTATGCCAATCTTCAGGACAATTAATATCTAAATCCCAATCTTGTAAAGCACGTTGCGCCCAACGATTGAAAAAATCTGGAACGCCTTGTAAAGGTGGTATTGTTGCCAACAAACAATTCACAACTAATTTATCTACAGCCAACTGTAAATTTGCTGGATATTGAGATAATTTTTGTTTGGTTAAATTTTGGTGATATTGACATATTCCCTTGGCTATTTTTTGTATTGTTTCTTCATTCACTAAATATTTCTCCCGAGAATTTGAACTGTTTTGTCTGTCTACTAAGTTAATGTCATACCTTCTATGTCCTGCTGGAGTTCTAATTGCAGTAATTTTTCCAGCTTTCTCCCAACGTCGCAAAGTATCGACGCTAACCCCAAGACGCTGTGCTGCTTCTCTAGGACTGACAAACTCAGAAATGATTTTTTCCTCAACGCTTTTTAAAATATAACTTTTTTGTCTAGATTTGCCTAGATATTTTTTTATTGTCTTGGATTAAAAAATCTGAGAAAAATTCTCATAAAAACTAAAAAATCCCGTGTTAATCAATGAAACTGCTGGTTATCAGTGTGCATATATCATGCCACGTTATTAGGAAGATGTTCTTAATGGAGTAACGTATCAAAAGTTTTTTGAACAAAGCGCATGACAGGCATCTTAAAAAGTAGCAATAATCTTCTAAAGTCGCAAAAATCGACTATTTATGTTGATGCGATCGCTTTTCAACAATGAGTCTCAAATGTCGCTTTACGAAGTAATCTATACCGAATCAACCTAGCTCATATTAGACATCTGTAAAGAGTCTAGTAGTGTGGGCATTTAACGAAGGTCGTGGTGTTGCCCGAGAATGCGTCCCGCTTGTGCGCCTGCGAAGCAGATCGCTATTTGATGGGCAGTACGGATTTACCTTAAGAAAATTTTTAGTAATTAACTCACAAAAAATAAATGACCCTAACTTTGCTTGTAACGAAACAATTTAGTTAAGGTCATGTAATTTGAGGTCTAGATAAATCTATTAAAACTTTTAATCGACCTCGATTCAAGTAGTAAATTTTCTAAATTGTATGGGGGTAAATTTTTACCCCTTATTTTAAGTGATAAAAATTAATTTAGTTAGACTAATAAGGATAAACAGGAACATTAATATCAGTTTGGAATTGGTCAGCACTATTGTAAACACCTTGATTAGTCACGTTGCCGATACCGAAAGTAGCACTTTGGTTTTGTCCAGCTTGTACTGAATTTTGGATTTGAGGATCGATACTGTAACCATCCAAACCTAATTGAGTTTGAGTTAAATCATTTGAGACAGCTTGATTAGTAACATTACCAATGCCATGAGTTACAGCAGTATTAGAACCAGCTTGAACATTACTTTGTGCTTGTTGGGCAAAGGCAGCTACAGGAGAGAGAGTTAAAGCGAGAGTAGAGATGATTAGTACCGCTTTTTTCATTGTTCTAGACCTCTAAAATTTGTTTAATTTGATTTTTGCTTTCATTTATTAGATATGTCGGTAATCATTTTTTTATGCAGAGTAAATTTCAGTTATGTAGCATTACAAAGAAAGATTAGAACTTTCCTCTTCCCTATTCCCTATCCGCGCACTATAGTTTCCTTGCTATATTAGTCAGGTATTTGCCAGATAGCGATCGCTATTAATGATGCTCTTGAAAAACTAACCCTACCAATTCTACTTTCTGAAAAAGTAATCAGGAGGCGTACAACAGACTCGCAGCAATATTGTTAATAATTAATTTTTAACTGTTTAAATTAATGGTAAAAACATCAAACAATTAAAAATATGTTTTTATTATTATTAAGGGTTACTCTTTTTACGCTCAAAATTACCAGTTTTAATTAAGACAAAAAAGACAAACAAATAACTATTAACAATTTGGAAAATGAAGTAGGCATCTTTTAAAGAAGATTTTAATTTAGTGCTAAATAAATTTAAAGTACGATCGCACTTTGTCATTAAACCAATATAAAACATATATTAGGAATTGGGATAAGTGACTATACAATAATTAGGCTAGTTATATATTTTGTTAGCCAGAGAACATATTTATGCCTCGCCGAGACGATCTACACAAAATCTTACTCCTTGGTTCAGGTCCAATTGTGATTGGACAAGCTTGTGAATTTGATTATTCTGGTACGCAAGCGTGTAAAGCACTCCGAGAAGAAGGGTACGAAGTTGTTTTAGTCAATTCTAATCCCGCTTCAATTATGACCGATCCAGAAATGGCTAATCGTACTTATATTGAACCTTTAACACCTGAAATGGTTGAAAAGGTTATTGCTAAAGAAAGACCCGATGCTTTACTGCCAACTATGGGAGGACAAACTGCTCTGAATGTGGCAGTAGCTTTAGCCAAAAATGGGGTATTAGATCAATACAATGTAGAATTAATTGGTGCAAAGCTTCCTGCAATTGAGAAAGCGGAAGACCGTCTTTTATTTAAAGAAGCGATGGCAAAAATTGGTGTACCTGTCTGTCCTTCAGGTATTGCCAACAATATTAATGAAGCTAAACAAATTGCCCTAGAAATTGGTAGTTATCCTTTAATTATTCGTCCTGCTTTTACTTTAGGTGGGACTGGCGGTGGTATTGCCTATAATCAGGAAGAATACGAGGAAATGGCTCAATTCGGTATTGATGCTTCTCCTGTTTCTCAAATCCTGGTAGAAAAGTCTCTTTTGGGTTGGAAGGAATATGAGTTAGAAGTAATGCGAGATTTAGCAGATAACGTGGTGATTATCTGTTCAATTGAAAATATTGACCCGATGGGGGTACATACTGGCGACTCGATTACCGTTGCACCAGCCCAAACTCTAACTGATAAAGAATATCAAAGATTAAGGGATTATTCTAAAGCAATTATTCGGGAAATTGGGGTGGAAACTGGTGGTTCTAATATTCAGTTTGCAGTCAATCCTGTAAATGGGGACGTAATTGTCATTGAAATGAATCCCCGTGTTTCTCGTTCTTCCGCCTTAGCTTCTAAAGCTACGGGATTCGCGATCGCAAAATTTGCTGCTAAGTTGGCTGTTGGTTATACTCTTGATGAGATTCCTAACGATATTACTCAAAAAACACCCGCTTCCTTTGAACCCACTATTGATTATGTCGTTACTAAAATTCCTCGCTTTGCGTTTGAAAAGTTTCCTGGCACAGAACCAATTTTAACTACTCAAATGAAGTCTGTCGGTGAAGCAATGGCAATCGGACGGACATTTTGCGAATCTTTTCAAAAAGCACTACGTTCCCTCGAAACTGATCGTTATGGCTTTGGTTGTGACCGACAAGAAACTCTTCCTTCAATTCCTCAAGTTCGTTCTCATCTACGTACTCCTAATCCCGAAAGAATTTTTAGCGTCTATCACGCTTTGAGAATTGGCATGACTCCAGAAGAAATTCACGAATTAACCGCGATCGATTTGTGGTTTCTGGATAAAATGCAGGAATTAGTTGAGACAGAAAAGTTTCTTAAGTGTACTTCGTTGGAACAAATCACCGCACAACAAATGCGGTCGGTCAAACAACAAGGCTTTAGCGATCGCCAGATTGCTTTTGCCACTAAAACTACAGAGGATGAAGTTAGGGATTATCGCAAGAAGTTGGGGATTATTCCTGTTTATAAATTAGTAGATACTTGTGCAGCCGAATTTGAAGCTTTTACTCCTTATTACTATTCTACTTACGAAGAAGGAGAATCAGAAATTACTCCATCAGATAAACGTAAGGTAATGATTTTAGGTGGTGGACCTAATCGAATTGGACAGGGAATAGAATTTGACTACTGTTGTTGTCATGCTGCCTTTTCTCTCTCCAAGGCTGGATTTGAAACCATCATGGTTAACTCCAACCCCGAAACTGTTTCGACTGACTATGATACAAGCGATCGCTTGTATTTTGAACCTTTAACCAAAGAAGATGTTTTAAATATCATCGAAGCTGAACATCCCGAAGGAATTATTATTCAATTTGGTGGACAAACACCCTTAAAATTGGCAGTACCACTAAAAAACTATTTACAGTCATTAGCAGACAAACCAGGCAAAGCAACCAAAATCTGGGGTACATCACCTGATTCAATTGATACGGCTGAAGATCGAGAAAAATTTGAAAAAATTCTTCGAGAATTGGATATCAAACAACCACCCAATGGTACAGCAAGAAGCTATCAAGAATCACTTTCAGCAGCGCGGAGGATCGGTTATCCTGTGGTGGTTCGCCCTTCCTATGTTCTAGGAGGTAGGGCAATGGAAATTGTTTATTCCGACAGTGAATTAGAACGCTACATGAAATATGCCGTACAGGTAGAACCAGATCATCCGATTTTAATTGATAAATTCTTAGAAAACGCGATCGAAGTTGATGTTGATGCCCTTTGTGATGCTACGGGTAAAGTAATTATCGGTGGAATTATGGAACACATCGAACAAGCTGGTATCCACTCAGGCGACTCTGCTTGTTCCATTCCTTATAATTCTCTCTCCTCGACTGCGGTAGAAACAATCCGTACCTGGACAATTCAGTTAGCACAAGCTTTAAAAGTAATTGGTTTAATGAATATTCAGTATGCAGTACAAGGAGAACAAGTTTATATCATCGAAGCCAATCCTCGTGCTTCTCGTACTGTTCCCTATGTTTCCAAAGCGACAGGGGTTCCTTTAGCCAAATTAGCCTCTTTGATTATGTCAGGAGAAACTCTAGCATCTCTGGGTGTAACAAAAGATGTTGTTCCAGAGTACGTTGCCGTTAAAGAAGCTGTTTTACCCTTTAACAAATTCCCTGGGAGTGATACCCTTTTAGGGCCAGAAATGCGTTCGACAGGGGAAGTTATGGGCATCGATAGCGATTTTGGTAAAGCCTTTGCCAAAGCAGAACTTGCAGCAGGAGTTGATTTAGCCTTACAAGGAACAGTTTTTATTTCCATGAGCGATCGCGATAAACAAGCTGCTGTTCCGGTAGTTCAAGATTTCCTCGATCTAGGCTTCAAAATTGTAGCTACTTCTGGAACTCGTCAAATTCTGCAAGAAAACGGAATTAAAGAGGTTGAGTTGGTTTTAAAAGTCCATGAAGGTCGTCCCCATGTAATTGACTGGATTAAAAATAAGCAAATTCAGTTAATTATTAATACTCCTACAGGAGAAGAATCCCAAACCGATGCCAGATTAATTCGTCGTATGGCACTAGATTATAAATTACCAATTATTACTACGGTTGCTGGGGCAAAAGCTACTGTCGCTGCTATTCGTTCTCTGCGTTCTGAAACTTTGAATGTCAAGGCTTTGCAAGATTATATTTCTGTTAATGTCTAACGATTAACTTCTAATCATAAGGGGCAAACGCTGGTTTGCCTCTACGCAAATTATGTCTATTTTGCTTCGTACTAGTTTATGATTAGAGCTAAATTACAATAAAATTGCTGCTCTTTCTGCCAAACTCGAACGTTCTCCTTTAGATAACGTAATATGACCCGCTAAAGATTCTCGTTTAAATCGTTCTACTACATAAATTAAACCATTACTAGCTGCATCTACATAAGGATTATCAATTTGATCAGGGTCACCTGTTAAAACTATTTTAGTTCCTTCTCCAGCACGGGTAATAATTGTCTTTACTTCATGAGGAGTAAGATTTTGTGCTTCATCAATAATTAAAAACTGTTGAGGAATGGTTCTACCCCGAATATAAGTTAAGGGTTCGATTTGCAATAGTCCCAATTCAATCAAATCTTCGTATCCTCGTCGCCAATGTTTTGGTTTATCAGATAAATCTTGAGTTCCAAAAATCAGATCGAAATTATCATAAAGAGGTTGCATCCAAGGAGTTAGTTTTTCCTTAATATCTCCTGGTAAATAACCAATATCTTTTCCCATCGGTACTACCGGACGAGAAATTAACAACCTACTATATACTTTTTCGTCAGCGACCTTTTGTAATCCTGCTGCGATCGCAAGAAGAGTCTTACCTGTCCCTGCTTTACCCACCAAAGTAACTAAAGGCACTGAATCTTTTAAAAGCAAATCAAGAGCAAATTTTTGTTCACGGTTGCGAGGATGAATTCTCGAAACTCCTGATGTTGATAATTTAATTAAAGGTAAAACTTCTTTTCCTGCTGCATTAATCATTCCTAAAGCTGTATGAGAAGGATTAGCAGCATCAATTAAAGTAACAGCTTCATTAGCTAATAATTCTTTTGTGACGGCAAGTTTCCCGTTGTGAAAAAACTGGTTAATTTCTTCTGAACTCACTATAAGTTCGGTAACACCAGTATAAAGTTCTTGAATATCTACTTTATCAGTTTGATAATCTTGAGCATCTAATCCCAAAGCATCAG